>NZ_FQYM01000013.1 GCF_900141705.1 Fibrobacter sp. UWP2 | reverse complement strand
TGAAACGGGAACTGGAAAAGAGCAGAAAGAAAGGAAATGTAGCCTAAATCTGATGTTGGAACAAACTATTTTTGCGAAAAACCCTTGACACTACCCGGCAAAAATATACCTTATTTATGGCTTTAAATCCAATATTGTTTTTGAAAAAAAGCGTCAAAACAAAAAAATGTGACGGACAAGACGCACCGCCACACTAAGATACATCAAATGTAAAAATTACTTAACTTCCTTTTTTGCCAAAAGGGCTTCCTTGCGCTGTTCAAGCATCGCCTCAATCTGGGGCAAGAGCTTGTCCTTCACCTTGTCCAAGTACAGGCACTGGAGCTGGATCATGCGGTCACGGTGGCGCCCGGCGTGCTCCTGAATCCAGTGGCTCACGGCCGCCTGGCGATCCTGCATTTTGTCGTGGATACTCTGCTGGATGAATGTGCGCTGCACTTCCATGTAACGCTGCATGTTGAATGGCATGCGGTAGGTACGAATGAACTGTTTGAGCATGACCAGCAAGCAAAGATCCCCGTCCTTGCACCTGAGTTCGTCCACAAATTTTTTGAGTTCATCCAGGTGATCCTGGAAGAAGGGCACTATCGCTTTATCATCTATTTGATAAAGTTCCAGTTCATCCTTTTTTTTGGTCGCTTCATCGACAGCCATAGCCCAAATTTATGTTTTACGCTATAGATTTGCTGTGTTCTTTTTCACAATAAAGCCAAATTTCGCCATTTCTGTGTTTTGGAGCACATCTTCCTGCACAAAAATGCGCCCCTCCGTACCGGGATTCAACCGATCCGCGGCAGCACCCCTAAAATCCACCATTCCGGTGACTTCACAAGGTTGCATTCCGGCAGGGGTCATGAGCTCCAGGGAATCGTCCATCGTGAACGGATTCTTCACATTCACCCGGTACGCCCCCGTCGTGGATTCGTAGTCCAAAACCTGGGCGCAAACGCAACCGCCCTCGGCGGCCACGTGCGTGCTCTCGTAATTCTGAGGGAGCGGACCACGCAAAAAGCCCGGCATAAAACCGCGACCGTCCACAAAAGATATAGCACGGCGAGATTCCCCGGGAACGAGGTCGACAGAGCAGGGACTTCCCGCTTCCAGGGCGCAGGCACAGGCGTCAATCGCCATGCGGTAAGCACGCACCACCTGGCTCAAGTAGTAAACCGAGCGAGTCCTTCCTTCAATTTTGAAGGAATCCAAGCCCCCTTGGACCAATTCCGGAATCACATCCAAAGCGCAGAGGTCGCGGCTGCTCATAAAGTACGTGCCCCAGGTATCTTCGTCCAGGGCCACCGGAGGGAGCTCCGGACGGTCCGTACGCTGCAGACTAAAGTTGCCCTCGTGTTCGCGGTAATCCTCGCACTGCGGTCCCTCGTTGGCATACAGACGGTAGGGCATGCGGCAGCTGTTGTCACAGGCGCCCTGATTGGCATCGCGGTGCGTCACCCAGTTGCTGAGCATGCAGCGGCCCGACATGGCCATGCAAACCGCACCATGAACAAAGACCTCCAGTTCGAGGTCCGGGTTACGTTCCTTTATCTCTAAAATTTCTGACAAGCGAAGCTCGCGGCTCAAAATAATACGGCGAACACCAAGATCACGCCAAAACTGCGCCGCCAAATAATTGGTCGTATTCGCCTGCACCGACAGATGGACTTCCGTTTCGGGGGATGTTTTGCGGAGCCAGCCCACAAAACCCGGATCCGCCACAATCAATGCGTCCGGCTTTAGTTCCAAGGCCGCCAAAAGCGCCTTTTGGAACGATTCCACCTTCACATTGCGGGGAATCACGTTGCTCGTGAGGTAGAACTTTTTGCCCTGCTCGTGGGCATAGGCAATGCCCTGCGCCAAGTCATCCAGATTTTTAAAGCCATTTTCGCGGGCACGAAGACTAAAGGCCGGCTGACCGGCATAAACGGCATCGGCCCCATATGCAAAAGCATACTTCATCCGGATTAAATCGCCCGCAGGCGCCAACAATTCGGGAACTTTCATTGTTCAATTACCACTTGAAACCGGCACGGAGGAAAACCTTCTTGTCGTCAATGAAGGTCATCTCGCCCATAAAGCTCACGTACTGCCCTTCGTAACTCAGGGCGGGAGAAAGCGAGTACTGCATCTTGGCCCCGTCCAAGAACTTCTTGTGAATTTTCATGTGGTTGCGCAAGGGCGTCGTGTCGTTCACGGCACTGCCATAATCCGTCCCCTTCCAAAACCACGTATTGCGCACCGAGGCAAAAATATGGCTGTCGAGGCGGGCATAAACATTCCAGTCGATAGTCCGGCTGTTGGGACCGCCCTGGTTCCCCAGCGGGTAACCAAGGTTTGCGATTTGCGCCGTATTCTTGACAAAGTGGCTGTAAACGTAAGGTTCTACGCGGGCATATTCAAAAATTGTCCCGGCCTCGAGCTTGTGGCCTTTCACAAAAAAGTCGTGCCCAGCCTGCAAGCCTGCCATCCACGCCCACTTGGCCTCGATGTTGTCGTTCTTGACCAAGCTGACGGGAGATTCCATGTCATCCAAAAAGAATTCCGTGTAAATGCGGGCAGCATTGAACAAACGGTAGTTGAAGTCCATGGACAAGGAACCGTTGTTGCTGTTCTCGCTGTAGTTCCCTTTTTCCATGAACAAAGGCGCCGTAGGGATAAAGAGCCAAGGCTTCAAGTTGTCGTACTGCACCTGAAGTTCACTGATGCCAAAGGTTGCATTACCCACGGCAAGTTCATAGCGATGCCCAAAAAGATTGCGGTCATCCTTGTTGTTCATGCTCATGCTGTTGGGGAAAATCCTCAAGTCGGCATAAAAGCTCATCACGCGCAAAGGACCTATCATCATGTCCAGGCTCATCATGTTGTACGGAAGGGCGAACTGGTTCAGGGTCAGGTTGTTGTAGTAACCCGGTCCCCAGTGCATCACGTCGCGACCAAAGTCCAAGCGCAGCCAATCGTGGTTGAAAGCAAAGTGCGTGCGGTATCGCGCATAGCTTGTGTACTCAACTCCCGAATTATTCTCTTCTTTTTGGACTTCCAAGAATTCACGGTCCCATGATCTGGGCGTGTCCGCCGAATGTCCTTCGTCGTAAATGCGCGCATCCAAGACAAAGTCAATGGAATCGGCAAAACCACGCAAATAAATGCCACCGTCAACTCCAGGCCAAACGGTATCGCCCAAGGTTTCGCCACCTCGGTAATCGACACCGCCCACAATGCTTGCTGCGATGCCCACGCGGGGTACTCCGGCACAGTTCGCGGAATCGCCGCCATGACCCGAAAGCTTGGCGCCACAATCATTATCGAAGTACAGCAAGGCGTTGCTCTCGGTGCGCGTGAAATTTTTGCGGAAGGTCGTATCGCGCTGCGGGTACGTAAAGTACTGACGTTCGTCGCCAACGGTTTGCCTGTGGTATTCGAACAGCATCGGCGTCGTCTCTAGCAACCGCAAGTTGCGCGTATGCTCAACGCCCACAACAGGGGACGCAGCCAAGGCCTGGGATGCAAAGGCAAACGCCAAAACACCCGACAAGAAAAACAGACTGTTTGATTTTTCAAGAATCATTTCCTAAATGTAATTTATTGTTTCGCGAAAGTTTTTTATTTTCGTCCGTTTTTGTTCCGAACGGGAAAAATCACCCCATTTTAAAAGTGACAAAAAAACAATTACTTCTTTTTTTCCCTTAAAATTTCAAATCCATCTTGGTACTTTTTCAAGAGACAGAAGCCAAGAACGTGTGTTTTGGGCAAAAAAGGACTTAAAATGAAATATAGGATGTTTTTGGGATTTTCCTCCCTATCGCTTGGACTTTTAGCAGGTTGCGGCAGCGACAGCACCAGCACCGGCACCGCTACAGAAGAACCCGTCGTAGAATCGGCAAGTAACCCCTGCATTTACGAGGGCTACACAGGCTACTACGCCGCCGACAACGAGACTCTCATTTGCGTGGATCCCACGGGAGCCATCGCCTTCTGGATTTCACCGGACGGCACCTTTGGTTACCCCAATACCGAGACTCTGGACAGCACGGAATCTACCGTAGCGACGTCATCGAACAGCGCGAGTCCCGAAAGTTCGCCGAGCAACCCCGCACAGAGCTCTACAACTGAACCTGTACCGGGTTCGTCAAGTGCAGCAATCCCCGGCACGGCAGAGAGTTCCTCCTCAGGCGAAGCTGTGACCGAAGCCTGCCCGGGCAACCCGACGGCAGCCTACTCCATCGCAGGTGTCAACTACTACTTTGACGGGCAAAAATACTACTACCTCGATGCAGAATGCAACCGCATCTACATCGAACCCGCCACCAGTTCCTCTTCTCAAGCGGTCGTGGTTTCGTCCAGCAGCAGCAGGACAAGATCATCGAGCAGCCAGGAAGCCACCAGTAGCACCACCGCCCCCGGGGCATCGTCAAGCAGCCAAGCTTCCGGCAGCTCGACTATTGGCGGCGGCGATACGGACGACAACGAGAACGATGACACCGACTCCAGGACACTGGACGGCACCGAGACGCTCATCACCGTAAACGGCACGAGCGCCTCCATCGAAAATGACAACGGATGTTTGACGCTCGGCGACAAGAACGTGACCGTCACCTGTTCCGGCTCCTACTACTTTACCGGAAAGGGTTCCGATTTCCAGATTCTGGTGAACGTTGCGAACGCAGCCGACCTCGAAAACGTGGGAATCTACTTCTACAACCTGGACCTTACCAGTTCCAGCGCCCCGGTGATTGTCGTGAGCGCCGAAAAGACGGTATTCCACATTGTGAAGGGTACCACGAACACCCTCACCAACGGCACGACGCTCACCACCTTCACCAAGAAGGACGGAACCTCTGACGATGCAGACGCCGTGATTGTCGCCAAGGACGACATCAACTTCAAGGGGGCGGGCTCGCTCACCATCAACGGCAAGCTCACCGACGGCAGCGGCATCAAGTGCAGCAACGACATCAAAATCAAGAACGGCAACATCACCGTGACGGCAAGCAACAACGGCATCAAGGGCAAGGGTTCTGTCCAAATCTCTGGCGGCACGCTGAACGTCACCTCTACCGCAGGCGACGGCATCAAGAGCGACGAGGGCGAAGATGAGGGCACTGTAGTCGCCGATAAGGGAATTGTCTCGATTACCGGCGGCACCGTCACCGTAAAAGCTGCCGACGAAGGCATCCAGGCTAACAACTCCGTGGTCATTAGCGATTCCAGTGACGCTGCCAAAGTGACGGTGACCACCTCCACGGGCGACGGCATCCACAGCAATCTGAACATTTACATGAATGGCGGCAACGTCGAAATTTCTGCGGGCGACGACGGCATCCACGCCGACTCAACTCTCTACCTGCGCGGCTCCACCATCAACGTCACCAAGGCGACCGAGGGCATGGAAGGCTACTATATCCGCGCCGAAGGCGGCATCACAGCGACCTACGGCACCGACGACGGCTGGAACGCCGCGGGTGGCACCGACGGAAGCAGCACGTCAAGCAGCACAGGAGGCCGTGGCGGCATGGGCGGCGGCATGATGAGTTCCTCCAAGGGCCACATCGTCATTAGCGGCGGCTACCACTACATTAGCGCCTCCGGAAACGACATCGACGTCCTCGACGCCAACGGCACGGCAAAACAGACCGGCGGCGTATTGCTCCTCGAAATCCCCTCCTCCAATGGCGGGCAGCAATTTGGCGGAGGTTTCTCTGGCGGATCCAGCAGCGGATGCTCCACGAACGGCGCCGGCGGGCTCATTGACACCGACTCCGGCTACGAAATCACCGGCGGCGTGATGCTCGCCTTTGGAAACCAAACCGAAGAGTACCCGAACTGCACCGCAATCAGCTACACCGCAGGTACATATTACGGAACAAGCAACGCGGCATTTGCTCCCAAGAGCAGCGGCAGCAAGATTCTTTATGGCGGTGAAATCAAATCTGTGACGCAGGTAACCGTGAGCGGCATGACCGAGGTCTCCTTCCCCAACGGTCTTAAGTACTACTACAAATAACAAACATCATATCCCCTCCCTAAACGGTCTGCCTCCGGGCAGGCCGTTTTTTATATATATTTATAATGTATTAGCCCCCCAAAAGAGGTTGTTATGTTTCGTACCCGCTTTTTAGTTTCTTTTTTAGCAATCGCATTGACTAGCCCCGTTTTGGCCCAAGTGGAATTCCCTCTGGGTTCCGAAATCGTGAACGTCAAGAAGGCCCCTTACAACGCCAAGGGCGACGGCAAAACCGACGACACCGAAGCCATACAAAAAGCACTAAATGACCACCCGAACGGAGACTATATCATTTATTTGCCGCACGGCATTTACAAAATTACCAACACACTTACCTGGCCCGAAGGCAAAAACAAGGACGAAGCCTACAAGCGCACCATTTTGCAAGGGCAGAGCATGGGCGGCACCATCATCACGCTCGAGGACAACTGCCAGGGCTTTGACAACGCCGACTTCCCCATGCCGGTCATCATGACTGGCGAAGGCCCCAAGCTCAAGCAGAGGAACTCCATCCGCGACCTCACCCTCCGTACCGGCAAGGGCAACGCG
The DNA here is from genome assembly GCF_900141705.1 of Fibrobacter sp. UWP2. NCBI lineage: Bacteria > Pseudomonadati > Fibrobacterota > Fibrobacteria > Fibrobacterales > Fibrobacteraceae > Fibrobacter > Fibrobacter sp. UWP2. The sequence goes on along the minus strand of NZ_FQYM01000013.1, from coordinate 74,275 downwards.
GGCGCCATCGGCATCCGTTTTAACGCGGGCATCCAGGGCACCATCAACAACGTGAAAATCTACTCCGGCGACAGCTCGGGCATTTACGGCATCGACATGGGCTTCAACGAAAACATCGGCCCGCTTTTGCTCAAAAACGTCGAGATCAACGGTTTTGACGTGGGCGTCTATGCCGCCGGCACCACAAACGGCATGACCTTGGAACACGTGACCCTCGGCGGTCAGCGCAAATTCGGTCTCGAGAACAACAACCAGTTCCTCGCCGTGCGAGCATTGCGTTTCAAGGGCTCGGTACCCGCAGTATACAACCACGGTGCAGACGCATCGATGGTCCTTGTGGACGGCACCCTGGAATACAACACCGCCAAGGGAGCCAAGCCCCTAAAGACAACAGCCATTGTAAACGAAAGCCACCTGTTTGTGCGATCCGTGATGACGAGCAAGTTCCACACAAAAATCAGGAGCACCAAAAAAGCATTCGGCGAGACCTTCGTGGGTAACGAAATCGTAGAATTCGCCACACAGCAGAGCCAGCAGCTTTGCCACAGCCCCAAGCAGTCGTTGCGCGTGCCCGTGGCCGAGACACCGAACTTCCCGCAGCAAAAGGCAGACAACTGGATTACCATTGCCGGCGACTACGGCGGAAAAAAGGATACTGGCTCCGATGACGCCAAGGCCATCCAGGACGCCATTGACGACGGCGCCGAGACCATCTACTTCCCGCCGGGAGGCCGCTGGACCATCAACCGCGACATCTACATTAGGAACCGTGTGCGCCACATCTTGGGAACGGAAGGCAGAATCGATGGCAAGGGTAAGTTCATCGTCGAGGACGGCGCCTTTAACGAACTCACCATCGAGCGCTTCTCCGAATTCGGCAACGGCGTCATCCAAAAGTCCCGCCGTACCATCCTCTTCAAGAACATGATGTTCAAGTCCCTGGAATCCGACCAGGTAGCCGTAGGCGACATCTACATGGAAGATGTGGCCGTCGGGTCCATCGAGCTCAATTTCCAACACCTGTGGGGACGCCAAGTCACCATGAACGGCGACACCAAGGCGCCCAAAATCCAGAACAACGGCGGCACCATTTGGATTCTGGGCCTTACCGCCCGTGACGGCAACACCATTCTGCAGAATTCCAACAAGGGCTTTGCCGAGCTTTTGGGCGTACACGCCATCGCAAGCGACAAGGCGAAAAACCGCCCGATGTTCATCAACGACAATTCGAGTCTCTCGATCATGGGGCTCAAGGAGACACTCTCCCGCGGGAACGCCTTCTTGAAAATTGTCGAAGAATCGCGTATGGGTTCCGCCATATACTCGCTCATGGGTGCCGACCAAGAGAAAAACGAAAGCGGCGGCGCCATGATGACTTTGTACAACGGCTACGCCCCCAAGCAGGGCCCCAACGAAAAGCCCATCGCCAAAATGCAAAAGGAGCTCCTGCTGGTGCAGCCGAACAAGCTCAAGCTCAACGGCTTTGTAGAAGATGACGGCCGTGGCGACGGACTCTGCCGAGTCCCCGTGGTGTGGAAGAAGGCGACCGGACCGGGACTTGCCACATTCTCGGACAGCATGAGCTACGACACCGACGTGACTTTTACCGCAAGTGGCCGCTACAACGTGACCTTTACCGCCAACGACGGCTACCAAACAGGCGCCGACACCGGCAAAGTCTATGTGTTCGACAAGCGCTACACGACACTCGACCATAGTGGTGACAACGTTCCCAGCGGACGCGGCATGGACGCCTGGATCTCGCAATTCGACAACTACAGCCCCCACAGTTCCGACACGGCGCTCCGTGTAGCGAACATCAAGGACGAAGCAGGCAAGATTTACCTCAAGTTTGACCTTAGCGCCCTGCCCGGACCGCTTTTTGACGCGGGTCTCAAACTGGAATTCGACACCGACTCCATCAAGAAGCCCGTACAGTTGAACATCTTTGGCCTCAAGGAAACCTCCAAAGACATGAGCTTCGGCGAAGACCGCCTGGGCATCGACTGGAAGGATGACGAACTCACGTGGGAAAATGCCCCGGCAAACATCCGCGACCAGACTGGCGGGCAGTTCAACATCCGCAAGAATTCCGGCGGCGGCATCGACACCAAGTACGCCGACTTCCTCGGCATCATCACCATCAACCCCAAGGCTCCGCTGGGCGCGTTCCTCCGCACGCCTACCCTCACGGAATTCTTCAAGCGCAAACACGCTTCGCAACTCTACACGCTCATTTTAACAGCTGTAGAACCTGGCGAGACCTTTATCCGTTCACGTCAAGCAGGCAAGAACGTCGCCCCGGCGCTCTACATCGGCTACTTTGACAATACCAAGTCCGTGACCGGCGACGCCATGGACGGCGGTTATACGCTCTCGAAGGTGAAGGTAGACATTTACAGCCTCGACTGCCAATTTGACCTTACCGTGGGCTACCCGCAGTTTGTGCAAATCGAGATCGTGAACGAGTTCGGCAAACGTATGCTGACTGTTGCCGCACGCGACCTCGCCGGCGAAAAGAAGACCACATTCAAGTTCAAGGCCAAGGCCTTCCCCACCGGCAAATACGTTTTGAAAGTGATTGGCGAAGCGTTTACCGCCGAACAGAAATTCAGCATTTTGAACTAGGCACACGGAGAACGACATGAGCATCAAAAAGTTTTTGATTTCCCTTTTTGCCACAAGCGCACTCCTCGTTGGCTGCAGCGACAATACGCATACCAACTCATGGGAGGACGAAAACGACGAAGCCTCGTCGATGCGCGAAACCTTCAAGTCCAGTTCCTCGTTGAGTACACGACTCGATGTCGTGTACAACGACACCCTGACCCTAGGGGACACCGCCGTCTTGCATATCGAGATGGCGAAACTCGACACAACCATCAAGGACAAAGACACTACCATCCAGTTGGTCTGTAGCGAAGACCTCATATGCCTTGACACCGGCGCCACAGAACTGCGTCTCTTTTTAGGGGAAATCTCCGCAGGCAGCAGGATCTCCGTTTCGGCCAGCACCGAAAACATGGAAAAAGACACCATCCGTATCCATAGCGAGCTCGGGGAAATTCTCAAGACCCGCCTGGCTGTTTACGATAGTTCCAAAAAAACAGAGACGTTCTCGAACTACATGCTCCCTGGCAAAAAGGACATGTCCTACAATCAGTTTGTGGTATTCAAGGAAGACTTCTATTTTATCAGTTTAAAAGCAGCTCTTGAAAAAACAAGCCACCTACATATTTTTGTCGAAATCGAGGAATCCTACTACAACTACATTGGCGACTCCAGCACAATAGACATTGGATTGCAAGATACGATTCGAGGCATCGCAGTCATCGGCAATTCCCCCAAAGAAATCAGCATCAACTTCAGTTCCCCCACCGGCTACGGCATCGACTTCGAAGCCAGAGGCAAGTGGATCAACAAGTTCACCTTCTACGAGGGCAAAACGGAGCTGGCGTCCAACGACTCCGTTATAGACATGATTTTGTTGCCCAAGGACTCCACCTCCTGGACGCTCAAGGTTTCCCCGCTCAACATCGAGAACTACCTCTCGGGTCCGTTCGCCACGTTCGAAGCCATCACAGGTTCCCGCAAGCTGGGCCAAGGCGAGTACCTTGCCAATCCGGACTCCGTGGTTCGCCCCGGCGAAACCCTGGAGGTAATTCGTGAACGCAATTCGCAGGCAAAATACTACCTACGACAGGAACAGTTCGTTTGGCTTGCCGACATGAAGAAGGGCGATTCCATAGACATCCGTCAAGAAATGAAGGGATACTTTGGCGGCGCCGGCAACAAGTTCTACACGATTCTTGACGCCAAGGGCGACTCCCTGGGCGCCATCAATTCGCTCAATACCAGATTCACGGCTCCCAAGGACGGACCAGTCTACCTGCACTACCTGAGCACCTGCCCTTACCTTGACAACGACAACGACGAAGAAATTCTCAAGTTCTACACCACCGTGAGCTACTACGGCTCGCTGACCTCGTTCGCCTTCTTCAACAAGACCGAGCAAAAGGTCATGGACACCACCTATATTGAACTGAACGACACTCTCGTCCTGGGCAAGTTGCTGTTCCGCACCCTGCCCAGCACTGCCAGTTCAAACATGAAATGGTTCGCCCCCTGTATCGACATGGTCCCCCACGAGAGCGAAGACAATTACACGACCACCCCTGTGTTCAAAATACAGAACATCGAGTGCAAGGACAACAGCGGGAATGACCTTTTGGAAGGCGAGCAGGAAATCTCGTCGACAAAGCTGGTCCCGCAGGCCGAGGCCCAGGGTGGAGCCTTCAGATTGATCGCCGAAAGCATCGCAGACCCCCTAAAACGCGATACTTTGACCATTATTCTGCAATAAAACGCCAAAAATCCTTGAAAAACGGGCCCAATATTGTTATTATTGGGCTCTACTCTTGCAAGTCGTGCCAAGCTCTACCAATTTGCAAGTAAAACCAAAGAGCTTCCTCAAAGAGGTACATTATGTCGTCCTTCCGCGGACCTAAAGGCAAGGTCGCCCGCTCCCTGGGCATTGCCGTTTCCCAAAAGACTCAAAAGGCTCTCGACCGCCGCAACTTCGCTCCTGGCCAGCATGGTCAGACCCGTAAGAAGTCTGCTTCCGTGTATAAGCAGCAGCTCGTCGAAAAGCAGCGTCTCCGTTTCACCTACAACATCTCCGAAGCTCAGCTTGCCAAGGCCTACAAGGAAGCTAACCGTCGTGAAGGTTCTGCCGGTGATAACTTGATGATCCTTTTGGAAACCCGTCTTGACGCCCTCGTCTACCGCATGGGTTTCGCCCGCACGATTTTCGCTGCTCGCCAGTACGTCACCCACGGTCACTTCACCGTGAACGGCGTCCGTAGTTTCTCCCCCGCCCGCCAGATCAAGGCCGGCGACGTGATTGCTATCCGCGAACAGTCCAAGGAACACGTGCAAATCAAGGAAGCCATTGCTAACGCTCCGGCTGCCCCTGAATACCTGACCGTCGACGCAGGCAAGATGGAAGGCTCCCTGGTGAAGCTTCCGCTCCGCGAACAGATTCCTGTTCAGCTGGAAGAACAGCTCGTCGTGGAATACTACTCCAGGTAAGAGCTTCTACAGTTTCAAAAAAAAGAAAACCCGGCCAAATGGCCGGGCTTTCTTTTTCTGTTTCAAGACTCATTAATGGTTGTAGCAGAGCTTGTCCGAATCCTTTCCGCCTCCTATTCCTGTCGGGAGCGTCCATTCACTGTAGTCGGTTTCACCATTTCTGTCCTTCCACACGATACGAACCTGAATTCTGATATCGCAGAAGTTCCTGACATGGTTCTCGATGCACAGTGCCGTATTCATCGATATTTTTGACGCCCTGTAGAAGAATTCCTTGTCAACCTTGACAATCCCGTTCACGATAGACTCGACGTTGGCATCGACAGGAACTTCATCAATACCCGTGAACTTTCCTTCATCGTCCTTCAGGGAATCCGTACGCACAGCATGGATTGTATTATTGTATCCATAAGCCTCTTCACACAATTCCCAATATTCCTTAACGTTACCTTCATCATCCATTAACGAGTCTCTCCAAGAGGCGGAGAAGCCCACCGAGGGCTCTTCGTAAGCGAAATCTTCATCCCACGTGACACCAAGATTATCGCGATCTTCAAGTTTGCCATCGTTAAACATGTCTACCATATCACCACGGGGGTCGTATTCCGTCGGAGTGAACCAGCGGGCCTGGTAGTAGACGGTATCCGTGTACTCAGACTCGTGGATATTCTTATCAACAATGTTCTTCTGGACATCGAAGGCAACGCTTGCGGACACGATAATCTTGTCATTCGACGAAGTATCCATATTGGCTTCATAACCGGAGTAAACGCCATAATTCAGAGAAATTCCCAGTATCGGGGTTGCCGGATTCATATCTTCACGATAAGGGAAAGAGGGCGTCAACTGCAACGCTTCGGTAAACAAGGACGTATCCTTTCCATCCGTCGTCGCAATCCGATAATAGGTTTCAAGTTTATCCTTGCCCTCGATGAGGAATACCCTGTTTTCGCCCTTGATGGTTGCGATGGTCTTCCATTCGAAGTCCTTGAGCTTGGAGCTCTGGATGATGAACTGGTTTTCGGGCTTTTCAGCAGCGATATCGTACTTCCAGCTCATTTCCCACACGCTCGGGGCAATGCGCACGAAGGTCAGCCCGTTCGGCGTCTGAAGCTGACCGCCATCGCCAGTCTCAGTACCACCGTTTGCGGCCAACACGTCGGCAGAATAGGCGGAACGGCTTTCCTTGTCATAGGCGACGACCCTGAAGTAGTTGTATGTGTCGGTAAGCTTGCCAAGCACGCAACGGTAGACGCCAGCCCCAGTCGAGTCGATGTCAGTCCACTTGCTCTTCTCGGTATCCAGCTTCTGCACGATGAATCCCGTTTCCGGACGATCTTCAGAAGGAGTGTAATCCCACTGCATCATCCACTTGCCGTCCGAAAGCTGTTCAACCTTCGGGTTCGTGGGGCCGGGCAACCCGCCCTTTTCGGCAACGGCAGAGTTCTGCGCAGTATCGGCCTTGCAGCGGTTATTCGTATTCACAAGCTTCGAATCCGTCCCCGCCTTCGTTCCCATTGGGCTAGACCAGTCACTATAATCGGAAACCTTGTTCTTGTCGGTCCATACGGTACGGATCTGCGCATAGGAGTTACACAGGTCTGCAGTCGTCTTGAACGTCTTGGAGACCGACACCTGGTCTACGTCAAACTTGACCGTATCCACAATGAGGTCGCTACCATAGACAAAGCGTGCCTGATAGTAGACGGAACCGACCGACTTGCCATTGGAATCCAGATTGTACGGAGACTTGACAATGTCCTTGCCGGGAGCGCCGCCACTCAGGACCAGCTCAAGAACCTTGTCCTGAAGGATGTTCGGAGTCGCTTCGGGCACCTTAAGTTCGGAACCCGAAGGATAGTCCATCCTGTCGGAAACAAGAACATCATCGGAGTATGCGGAAGATTTTTTGTTCATCACCGAAGCGACACGATAATAGTAACCGGCCTTCGACGAGCCATCCAGGATCAGGCGGGTAACGCCCGACTTCAACTCGGCATAGCTCGACCACGAGCCACCGCTCTGCGGCAGGCGCTGGACAACGAAACCGTCAGTTTCTTCCGAGACCTTGAAGCTCAGTTCCCATATGCTGGGAGAAAGACGAACGGCTTTCAAGTCCGTCGGGACAGGAATTTCCGTATCCATCTCGGTCGGCACCGTCACGGAATCCTTTCCACTATTGGAATTGTCCGAGTTCCTTCCGCTATCGGAATTATCCGCGAGAGCGTCTTCCTCGTCATCGACCGTCGTTGAATTGGATGTATTATCGCATGCGCTGAAAGCGAGCGCAAAGGTAAGAGCGATTCCTCCAATGAGCCAGAAGGGCCTACGTTCAAGATTCATATGAGCTCCTATTACGTTTGTAAGGGTATTTTTACATTTATATGCGATTAATATAGTTTCTTTTTTTTCGTAACGGCGCAATTATTTTTTCAACTAAAAAAAAAAGCCCTAAATCAGGAATTTAGGGGCTTTTTTATTCGAATAAGTGAGCTAGAACACTTAAATCAGTTCCTCGGGAGGCAGGTGTTCACCGCTCTCAGGTTCCTGGTAGAAGGTCTCCGGCACCTGGACCTGGTTCTGGAAGTAGGCCCTGTGGGCGGCAATCACGCGCTCGCGGGCAAACGCAGCGTCCTTCCAGTCGCCAATCTGCACGTCCTTGCCTTCCAGTTCCTTGTAGTTCTGGAAGAAGTTCTTGGTTATGCGGAGGAACATCTGGTCCACGTCGGTGATGTCCTTGATGGGGCGCGGGTTAAACACAGGCACTCCCAACACCTTGTAGTCCTTCTTGCCACCGTCAGTCATGTCGAGGGCGCCAATGACGCGGCAGGTACACACTGTACCCGTCTGCATGGAGGCGGGGCTGTAAATGAGCATGTCGAGAGCATCGCCATCATCGGCCTTGGTGCTCGGGATGAACCCGTAGGTGCAAGGGTAGCTCATGGAGCTGAGCAGGCAGCGGTCCAGGCGGAACACATGCAGACGCTCGTCATATTCGTACTTGAGGTTGGTGTCCTTGCCAATTTCGACAACGCAGTCCACTTCGTAGGGGTACTTGCGTCCAATGGGAAGGTCCAAATAGTTAATTGCCATTTTTTCTCCAAAACGACTCTCGCTAGAATCGCAAGTCTTTGTTATTCATAAAGTTACACCAAATTTAGCATTTCTAGGTCAAAAGTCAAGCAAAAAATGAGAAAAACGCAAGATATTAGCTATATTTGCACCAAACAGAGGTTTTTATGCTAGACTTTCTCGCTGAATATTGGCCCTGGCTCATTGCCGTCGTTGTCGTTGTTTTGTTGGTGTTCGCCGTCCGCGGGCTTCGCAAGGCCCTCAAGGAAGGCGGCGGAGCCTTCAACCTCGAAACCATCCGCAAAAACAGCGAACCGAACTTCGCTGCGCTCAAGCAAAAGTCCAAGGCTTTGCTCGCCGATGCTGACATGATTTGCGAGACCAAGGAAAACAGCAACCTCGTGATACCCAAGAAGGAAGACATGATGTTCTTCCGCCGCGCCGTGAAGCAGAAGTACAAGCTCGCCATGTTCCTTGTGCCGGGCACCAACAAAGTCGTGTACTTCTTCTGCAAAACAGAACAGGGACTACGCCGCCGCATCGAGAACCTCGTCATCAACCAGAAGTTCCGCGAAGGCAAGCCGCCCTACATGGACGTGGCCACCGGCGAAAAACTGAAGTACCCGAGATGACCGAAGGTCATCAGTTACTAGTTACTAAGTTTTGAGTTACTAGACAACTAGTAGGGGAAAGCCTTCCGACTCTAGATAATGAAATACAGTGATTTAGCGCTCGCAGAAGAAGAAGGCAAGCTGGAAGCGGCTATCGCCGCCTCGCGAAACTTGTTGATCGAGGCGCCCACAGGTTCGGGCAAGTCGCTGTTTATCCCCTACTTTTTAAGCAAGCACTGCAAGGGGCGCGTCGTTGTACTGCAACCGCGCAGGATTGCAGCGTTCTCGCTTGCGCAGTTCTCCGCAAAGTTGCACAACGAACCCTGCGGCAAAACCGTCGGCTACCAGTTCCGGCAGGACAGCTGCAAGAGCGCAGGCACGCGCATTTTATTCCAGACGTACGGAAACTTTCTGCAGGAACTGCTGCACGGCAAGTGCGATGCGGAGTGGATCGTGTTCGACGAATACCACGAGCGCAAGGCCGACATGGACTTGCTGTTTGGGTATTTTAGGGCCGCAGACCCGGCTCGCGCTCCGAGGGTTGCAGTGATGTCGGCGGCGCTGAACCGCGAGGAACTCGAAGCGGTTCTCGGCGTCAAGTGCCAAGCGCTCGGCCATCCGCTCTATCCCGTACAGATTATCAACCAGACTCCCGCCACCGGCAACTCGCTCGTTTCGGGCGTGGGCCTTGACGCCGAAGTGGTGCGGGCGCTCAAGACGCTCTACCGCAACAACATCTGGCAGACCACGCTGGTGTTCCTCCCGGGCAAGGCCGAAATCGCCCGCTGCCACAGCGCCGCCGCCGAAGCGCTCGGCAACACCTGCGCCGAATTCCTGGAACTCTACGGCGGGCAGGACCGCGAAACGCAAGACCGCATTTTCGAAGTGACCGAACGCCCGCGCGTCATCTTCACCACGAACATCGCCGAGACCTCCATTACTGTCCCGAACGTCACGGGCGTCGTCGACAGCGGAATCGAACGCGTGAGCCTCTACGACGACAGCGAGAAGGTGAACGTATTGCGTACGATGCCCATCTCGATGCAGAACGCCATCCAGAGGAGCGGGCGCAGCGGCCGTACGCAGAACGGATGCGCCATCCGCCTGTGGAGCGAAGAATCCGAGAAGCGCATGCCCCGCGGGATTGTCCCCGAAGTATTGCAGATTGAACCGTCGGAACTGTTGCTACAGAAGGCGGCGCTGGAATTAGACAAGAGAGAAGCAGGGATTGAGTTGCCAACGGCGATTCCGGAGGCACGCGAACAGGTCGCCACGAAGTTGCTCGAAAGTTTCGGGATGCTCAAGGAGGGTTCCATCACGGAACTCGGGCTCAAGGCCATACGCACGCCCATTTCAAACATCCCGCTGGCATTGATTTTGGCGAAGGCAACATGTAAGGCCGACTTGAGCGACACCATGCTCGCCGCCATGGCCTGGATCCACTCGGGAACCGAGTACGTGCAAAAATCCAAGTACCCGCTGGACGTTTTGACGCTTGCCGCCGACACACTTTCCAAAAGCGTCAGCACCCCGCGCGAAGTGCGTTTCACGCTGAACCAGCTCCGCGACTACCGCGACAAACTGCCCGCGGGCGTTCCCCGGAATTCCACGGGATCGACCGCCCCCGATTTGCAGCGCACCCTGCTTTTGGCCTTTGGCGACCGCTTGGCAACCCCCAACGGGAACGTCTACAAACTCGACAACGGGAACACCGTCCGCCTGCAAGCGATAGAACCTCCCTACGCCCTTTTGGCGCTCACCATGCTCCGCACCGGGGGCGGCAGCAAGTCGGAGCTCCGCGTAAGCCTTTACGTCCCCATTCCCGAGGAACTTCTCGCCGGCAAAAGTGATTCCGTGAACTACGAGCTTTTGTGGAGAAGCGGTCAAGAAAGATTCATTGGCGTCGAGGTCCGCGAATTCAGCCGCAAAGAAGTGCTGCCGCAAGAAGCCTCTCCCAAGGTGCTCGCCCAGCTAAAGGAACTGACCGTCGCCACCTGGAAAGACAAAATCGAAAAGGAAAACTGGAGCGGCAAGTACCTCTCGGAGGACGTGCAAACGCTCCTGGTAAAAATGCGGCTCGCCTCAAGGCTTTACCCCGAATACGGCCTCCCCGAATTCAACGACGAAGATATGGAAATCATCTTTGACGAATTCGCGAGCGGCGTCTTTTTGCTCCGCGACATCAACGAAAACCGCTACCGCGCCATACTCGAGGAATACTTCGGCAAGTCCATGCTCGCCTGGCTCAACAAGACCTTCCCCGACCATTACGTGCTCCCCAACGGCAAGCGCGCCCGTTACCGCTACCAAGAAGTTGCCCCCGACGAGGCGGCATCGCGCAACCCGAACCTCGTTACACAAAGCCTGGAAGGCTTCCTCGTAGAGATTTCGGCGCGCATTGAAGATTTGATGCAACTCCGCGGCGAGCACAGAATCGCCGACGGCAAATTAAAAGTCCGCTACGACATTTTGGCGCCAAACTTCCGTACCATTCAAAAGACCTGGGACCTCACGGGTTTTTGGCAGAACACCTACGCTGAAGTACGCAAGGAACTGCGCGGGCGCTACCCAAAGCACCCCTGGCCGGAAGTTGTGATTTAGTCGGCAGTTGGCAGAGCTTAGAGATAGAAGGATTGTTCTAAGTTCTATTTCACAGTATAGATCGTAAGCGTCTTGCTGTATTCGTAACCGACGATAAGCAATGCCGCGCCTGCAAGCGGACTTTTTTCGGCGGGCACAAAGAGGATTCCCTCGGGTCCGCGGTCCTTCACATCCAGATAGTAGTCCACTAACCTGGGGGCGTTCATGTCGCTCACGTCGAACACAGCGACGCCGCTGGTACGTTCCAAACCGACAAAGGCGTAGCGCTTGTCTCCCACCTTCCCCACGGTCACGTTCTCAGGTTCGCAGCCCTTGTCGGCACTGCGGGCGTCCTTTTTGAGCTTGCCCTTTTTGGAATTCCAGTTGAAAAAATCGGGGGCGATCTTGGAGATGGCCTGTTCCAGCTGGTCGCCGGAATCCCACAGCAGTTTACCCGACGTTCCGTCGAATATGCTCATGGAACGCGTACCGAAGCTCGTCACGTATGGGCACCCGCCTCCCTTGACCTCGGGGCAGGCGTCAATGCGGCTCACGGTCAAGTTATGCAACTTCGAAAGCGTAGTGGCGTCAAAGACCTTCGGGTCCAACGACCCCTGTTCCGCGATCATCGGCACGGAGGTTTCGTCGGTCCATTCCTTGTAATCGTTTACCGGGGCGCCCTCGTTGGCGGTAAACACATAATTCTTGCCGCCAACGGTTACGTTCGAAATGCCGTCGGGCTGGCGCAAACCGCGTACGGGCACGTTTTCGATATTAATTTCGCCATCGCTCTTCACATCCATGGCAAAGCCGGGCTTGGAGTGATCCGACTTGCCCAACGCAAAAACATCCGTTATCTTTTCGGCGGCGACATCCACGCGGGCCATGGCATTGTTCTCTTGCAGGCTCACCCAGGCCACCCTGGAATCTTCACTTACCGTGATGTACTCCGGTTCCAGTGTCTTGTAGAACGGAGATACTCCAACGCGGCGGACGCCCGCCTTCATCAACGCCGTCGAATCCAGGCTCTCAAAGCCAAGCACGTTCAGCTTCATTGACTTGGCAAAATCTGCGGCAGACACGGCGGGGGCGTTTTCGGGCAAGGTCAAAATGGCGATGCCGCCGGCAGGGTCCTCCGAGAAATCGGGACTCGGGCTCGCTTCGCATGCCACCAGGAGTTTTTTACCGTCGGGCGTGAACGTGATCATGTCGGGCTGGCTACACGGACGGAACTCCGCCATTTTTTTGATGGCAAGCAGTTTGCCCTCCTTGGGCGGATCCACCTTGAATATTTCGACAAAGCCCGTATCGCAGTCGCGTTCGCCAAGCGAACTCACTGCAAGCAGGTCGCCATTCGCGGTAACGCTACTGCCGTTACCCAAAAGCGTCACAGCAACGCCCTTCTTGGGGTGCACCGGGTCAGTGAGATCCAGCGATTCCATCTTCTTTATGCCCGCCACCACAAACAGCGATTTCGCCTGCGGCATATACGCCGAAATCTCGGCAGTTTCCATAGCCGTCGTCGAGAGTGGCTGCAACACGCTGCCCAACTGCACCGGCTTTGCATTCAAAACCGCTTTGGCATCCTTTTTTTTGGCAAAGCAAAAGCCTGCCCCAAGGAGCAAGCTCAAAAAAATGGCAATCGATTTTTTCATGACCACACCCAAATAAAATCAATCCATGATAAGCCACATGATCAGGAGGCCCAAACCTATGCCACTCAAAAAAGAGGTGCTCGCCGCCATGGCCGAGGACCTTCGATTTTGTTCCTCTTTACCCTTGTTCTTTTCGGCATTTTCTAAGGTAATGCTCAACGCCTGGGCGCAAACCTCGTTATCCCTTCTGACGGTATTGTAGCTCTGTTCCCAGTTGGCGCACTTGGCCTGTTCCATTTCGAGTTCGCTGCGAAGCGCCTGCTTTTCGGCACTGCAAGCACTGTCGCGGGATGCCATGATGCTGTCGCGGTTCGCAAGTTCCGCATTCACTTCGGCAACGGGAACAGTCGCCGGGGCGGCAGCAGTATCCGCAGGAGCCTGGGCAAAAAGAGGGGCTGCGGCAACAAGAGCCACCGCCCAAAAGTTCATCAATGTTTTTTTAAAAAATTTCATGCCATTAATATAGTAAACGGCAGTTCCGCACACAACTTATTTGCGCAGCACCAACTTCTTCATCCAAACGCCGCCCGCGGTTTTTACATAGTAAATCCCGGGAGTGGCACTTTTTGTATCCAAAACTTTGGAGCCGTCAAGACGGCGCATCTGCACCACGGCATCCAGGTTCTCGGAAACGAGCAATACAGAGTGGACCAGCTGCGAACCGCCGCTCGACGACGACTTCGCCGTACTCGACGAAGATTTGGCATCGGAAGTGCTCGAAGAAGACTTGTTCTCAGTCTTGCTCGGCGATGACGCGACCACGCTCGATGACGACGCGGGCACGCTTGATGACGACTTCGCCATGCTCGAGGAACTCGGTTCCGATACGCTCGAAGAGCTTTCTTCGCCGCCCAGTTTGCGGGAATCCTTCAGCACCGCTTTAATCGCCTGGATGCGCATCGTTTTAATGGTGTCCGGAACAGCCAAGGAATCCAGCGCCGACTTTGCAGCCGTCGAAGAATCATAGCTTACCGCCGAAGCATAGCGATATCCCGTATAAGGACCAGCATCCCTTTGCTCTACAAACCGGTACGACACAGTCACATACCACCACTCAAACGAAAACTCGTAGGTACGGGAAACCAGCAATTCTCCGGGATTGAATTCGTCATCCTCGGGCAGGCTGTTTTTCACCATCGCCAAAAGATTATACGAGTTCAGCGAGTCATAGCCTTCTACGCCCATTTGGCGCGTATCGCGAATAACGGTAGCGTAATTATCCGCGGTGTCCAAGACCCATTTTTTCGCAGAGTTCCAGCCCGCATAAACAAATGCGTTCTGCATTGTCGGGAAGCAACTCGCCGAAACAGAGACCGGAAGCCTCCTGGTAAATTTTCCCGGGTTGATTTGTACCGTTTCAAACGACTCATGACGGAAGTTGTTCGTCGAATCCACCTGCCAAGTGTGGGGATTGCCAAACCAGTTGGATTCATCGATGTAGGCAGGGACAAACGTGACCTTCGGGAAATCGCCCAACGAAAGCGTATCGCATATATTTTTGATATTGGAAGGCGTTCCGGCATCTTGGGCAAATGCCGCCATAGCAAAAAAGGCAAGCAGTAAAAACACGTAACGCATAACACCTCCGTCTTACGCCTATAAATATATACTCAAAAATATCAGGTAGGTAACGCCCCCAGGGCTATACACTACATTTCGGCATGAATTCGGGCCCAGCCCTCGTCGGGAATCTGGGCTCCCATCACCTGTACCACTTCACTCGCCACAAGGCTGGCGAGGTTGCCGGAACGCAGCATGTCCCAGCCGCTAAGGTAGCCATAGAGGAATCCCGACGCCCAAAGGTCGCCGGCACCTGTGGTATCCACAGCCTTCACCACCTTGGCATCGACCTTGGTCACCACGCCGTCCTTGGCAATGAAGGCGCCCTTCTTGCCCACCTTGACTACGGCCACCTTGGCCTTTTTGGCGAGCACTTCTAGCGAAGCCTCTTCTTTGACGCCCGCATAGGCGAAGGCCTCGTCTTCGTTGGCGATCACGATGTCAATCATCTTTTGGTCCAAGAGCTCGTCAATCACCCCGCGGCAGGCTTCGACCACGCCAAAGCTGCTAAAGTCCAGAGCAGTTTCCACACCCAGGCTGCGGGCGAGCGTAAAGGATTTCTTGAAGCAGTCTCCGTTGAACGCACGGTAGCCCTCGGCATAGAGGAGACCGACACCGTCAAAAAGCGCCGGCACAAAGTCTTCGCTGTCCAAAAAATTAGAGGCGCCAAGGAACGTCCACATGGAGCGCTGCGCATCGGGCGTCACCGCCGAGAACACGCAACCCGTGGCCACGTCGCTCTTGCCCACCTTGGATTCCACGCCATTCTTTTTGAGATGGTCCAAAAACAGGCGACCCAGTTCATCGTCGCCCACCTTGCTAATAAAGGACGCTTTCCCGCCAAGGCGAGAGAGCCCGACCATCGTATTGCAGGTGGAACCGCCAGGGACGCGCAAGGGCTTTTCGATGCCCGCCAAAAACTTTTCCATTTGCGGCCATTCCACAGAATTCATGCCGCCTTTTTGCACGCCCTGCGTCGCGACCCATTCGTCCGTCACATTCGCCAAAACATCTACCAGGGCTGCGCCCATGCCAAGAACTTTCTTCATTACATGCCTCCACGGCGGCGACGGAGCTTGTCCCCCGCCTTCAACAAAAACTGGCGCTCGGATTCCGTCAACGACTGGACCCCTTCCCGATTCACCTTGTCCAAAATTTCATTCATGCGCTTTTGTTCGTCCACGTAAAAGACTTCGCCTTCCAGAACCTCCGGGCCCTCGGCACGGCGGGATTCCTTTTGCACGTGGGGACGGCGCAAATTCCCCAGCAGGCGGTCAAAACCACCCTGATAAAAAGCCATGTAAACGAAGCCGGCGACCACGCCGCCCAAGTGGGCAAAATGCGCCACGCCATCACCCGAGGGCGCCATGAGGATATCGAGGGCGACCATCACCCACATGGCGTACTTGATTTTCATCGGGAAAAAGAAAAACAGCAATATACGGCGTTCCGGGAAGAACTTGTAGTACGCCACAAAGATTCCCATGAGCGCCCCCAAAGCGCCAATAATAGGGTTGTTCGTAAGCCCCAGAATGCAAAGGACAAAACTGAAAAAGGCAGCGAACACGCCACAGAACATGTACATCGACGTAAAGTGCTTTGCGCCCATCCACTCGGCAACCTCGTCGCCGAACATCCACAGCATAAGCATATTGAACACAAAATGCCAAAAATCCACATGCACAAACATGTACGTCACATAACGCCAGGCTTCGAGCGGGCTCGTCGGGAAAAACGCGCCAAAGTACACGATGTAGTCACGGATGTTCCCGTAGCCGGCGCCCGGCAAATTCAAGTGGAGCCCCAAAACAGAGCCCAGCAAAAAGGCAATGCCAAAAACAGCCGCATTGGCAACCAAGAGGACTCGAATGGCCTTGGGCAAAAAGCGGAAAGGTTTCATCAGATTTTTCCGAATTCGGTTAAAAGTTCATTCAAAATATTCGAGGGCACAAACTTCGCAAGGGTCTTCTTTTTTGCCGCAAGCGATTCACCGCACAAAAGCAGTTCACGCACCACGCTGCTGCTAACGGCCAGGTGTTCCGAGGCGCTCAGCAAAAGCACCGTCTCGGCACTAGAGCAAAGGGTTTTGTTGTTCCAGGCAACGCTCTGTTCAAAATCCAGGTCACAAGCCCCGCGAATCCCGCGCACCAAAAAATCGGCACCCACAGACTTCATAAAGTCGACCGTCAACCCCTCGTGTACGGCGACCTTCACGTTCTTTAATCCCGCAACAGCCTTCTTTGCCATCTTGGCACGGGTAACGCAGTCAAACAGATTCTTTTTATTTGCATTCTGCGCGACCACAATCCAAAGCGTGTCGAA
Source organism: Fibrobacter sp. UWP2 (assembly GCF_900141705.1). NCBI lineage: Bacteria > Pseudomonadati > Fibrobacterota > Fibrobacteria > Fibrobacterales > Fibrobacteraceae > Fibrobacter > Fibrobacter sp. UWP2. Next base: position 57,384 of record NZ_FQYM01000013.1, on the reverse strand, counting down.
CAAGGCCGAGGCGCGCTTCACGACATCCAAGTGGCCCAAAGTGAACGGGTCAAAGGAACCGGCGAATACAGCAATCTTTTTCATGCTATAAATATAGTTAATAGTTACTAATTACTAGTTAATAGAGAATATTCTGGTAGCTCGGAACCGGCAACTTAAAACTGCGCCGAAGGCGCTCTGTAAATCACTAGCGAAGATTCGCCGTACTTGCGGATATCCGTTTTGCCCTCAGCCTCGTCGGCCTTGGCCCACGCAGGAATGCTTCGGCTCGGGGCTTCGAACACGGCGACGCCCCCGGGATTCAACCACCCAATGTACTTGCGCAAATCCGGGTATTCCATGTCCTTGAACGGAGGGTCGGCGTAAATGAGGTCAAAGCCCTCGTCGGCACAGAGCGATTCTTTTTCCAACGTGAGGGCGTTTTTTTCTAACAAAGTAAGTTTATTCGTCAAGTCGAGCGACTTGTATGCCATGTAAATCAAGCGCGCCTGCGAATGCGCATTCTCAACAGCAGTCACGTTCGCCGCCCCGCGGCTCAACGCCTCAATGCCCATAATGCCGGAGCCCGCGAACAAGTCCAGCACACGAAAGTTCTCCACGCCCTGCAAAATATTGAACAACGCCTCACGGGTCCTAGAACCCGTAGGTCTCGTTTTCATTGTTGGCGGGGACTGCACCTGGCGCCCACGGAGAGCGCCTCCCGTGACGCGGATAGGCATTTTACGGAACGACGAACATTTCGAGACGAATGGCAGACTGCATGCTGTTCTTCTTGGCGAACTTCATGTCGATCTTTTGCACGGCCATGCGAATCGGGGACTCGGCAAGGGCGACAAAGAGCGTCTGCAATTCGGGATAATCATTCGTCGTCGTCAACTGGTAGGTGTAGCGTTTGTAAACGCCGAAGTCTTCGATGGAGGGTTTGTCCAAACCATTGAACACTACTTTATTCGTACTCGCCAAGGTCTTGAAGGCCTTGACTTCGTCGGCCTGCTCGGCGGCGGTCACAAACTTGGTCACGGCATTCAGGTTGACGTTCGTAATGTTGAACACGCCGAATGCAGTAATGTCGGTAGCCGGGGCGTTCTCGGGAATCGGCGGCGTTTTGAATTCGCCGCTTACCGTCTTGAGACGTTCCAAGAAGCTGCGCTGCGACGTAGGCTTGGTCGCCACACCTCGCACGTAGTAGAAGTTCGGCGACTGGAACGAGCAATCCGAAAAACCGATGTCGTCGGGCGTTGCCGTGTTGAGGAAGGTCATGAACTGCGCCAACGCCGCACGCTGGAACGAAATCTTTTCCATCGGCAAGAACTGGGTGAAGTCGGTACGCTTGTTGTTGAACAAGACGGACGGATTCACCTCGCCCACCACCTGCTTGACCGAGAGCACTTCGCGCTGCTTAATGGCGGCCTCGGCGGCAGCAGCCTGCGCGGCGAGCGAACCACCGGCGGAGGTCATCTGACCAGACCCCAAGGTCAAGGCTGCGCGGCTCGGGTCTTCGGCACCAATCAGTTCAAGGTAAGGACCGGGCAAAATACCCTGCAGCGGCTTGGGAACGCCGCTCACGCTAATGAAGCAGCTAAAGGCAACAAACAGGAACAAAATGGCAAGCAAAACCGTCAAGGTCTTTTTCTTGGAGGTTTTGACCTGCGCGGCAACGTCGGTCACATGGACCGGGTTCAAGTTGTCCATAAGTGATTCGCGCTCGGCGGCATCAATCAAATTCAAATGAATCATACACCCTCCATCACATTCAAGGCAGTCCCGATGGCGCCAGCGCAGCACAGCACGGCGGCGGAATCCGTTTCTTCGACCGGGAGCCTCAAGTTAGAGAACGAGTCCATCAAAATCAACTGGTAGTCGGGGCAACGCTTGCGGAGGTCTTCCACGAACAGCGGGTCCATGGCCAGTTCACCGCAAATGTTGACCTGGTGAATATCCAACGCGGCGTTTTCTTCCTTGGCGAGGTTAATCTGGTTCATCACCTCGGCGGCAAGAATGTCGTAGGCCTCCTCGCGGGACTTGTTCACCAGCGGGAGCGTCGACACGCAACGGAGCCCCTGCAGGTTGTCCTTGGAGAGCCACATCAAGGTCACGCCCATGTAGTCGGCCTTGATGACACACTGCAAATTCTTGATGTTTTCGGCAACATCCATCAAATTCAAAAGCGAGAGCACATCCACTTCCATAGCCTTCGGGGCCAAAGCCTTGGCGCGGAAGCCTTTACGGAGGGCATCCACCCACTGGCGCCGGACCGCGATAAGGAGTACGGTGAGTCCAACCGAGGGTTCGCCTCTCAACACCTTGTAGTCGAGCACGTAGGCGTCCTTCTCGGCATTGGTAATGAGGCCGAGGTACCAGCGGAGGTAGTCGTCCAGGTGCTCTGCGGCTTCGGCAGGCACGTAGACCTGGCGAATAATGGAGCGGAACGCGGGAATCGCCACCGAAATGGATTCGACGCTCTCAATTTGGTTGGCTTCCATCCACCCCTGGAGGACCGTTTCGAACGTGTAGATGTCATCAATGGGGCTGGTTTCCGTTTCCAGAACAGCGGTCTTGAGAACGCGCTTTTCGGCGGACTCCAAGAGGGCGACTTTCAGGGAAGCATCGCCAACTTCAATACCCAGGTAAATCTTCGTATCACTCATATACTCAACGACTTATGAAAGTTGTACTCCCTAAAACTAATCAAAAATTACGCCCTGTAGTATACCCTCCAGCTTTTTCTTGCCAATTCCGGGCACTTTTTGCAGGTCCTGAGGGGTCAAAAAGGGTCCATTTTGCTCGCGAAAGGCAATTATCTTCGCGGCGAGCTTGGGACCGACCCCCTTAAGGGCGCAAATTTCGTCCAACCCGGCGGAATTGATTTTGATGGGCAAGTGGACTATTTTCTTTGATTTTTTTTGTTTTTGGGGTCTCGGGTGGGCATCCGCCCTCGGCGATTCCGCTAGCGCAGAATTTAATTTATCTGTAACCGACAGGGAGTCGGGCAGAGGCTCCACCTTCGCGTTCCAGTACTCCAGCTTCACGGGGTCGTCCTGCTGCTCTATGGCAGGGATTCCCCACGGAAGGATTCTCACGACAAGCCCCACCACGAACAGGGCGAGGGCAATGTGCAACACGTTCTTCTCAGCAGCATTCATCCGGCACCACCTTATTGGATACCGAATGTAGCATACTCGAAGCAAGCCTTGCGTTAAACAGGTTCAGCATTTCGCTATCTCCTGGACTTACGTTCTGTAATCAAGGCCTCCACCGCCTGGGCGTCCGAAGGCACGTCCACAGAAATGCTCGGGAACCGGCTCTGCACAATGCGTATCGGGCACCTGCCCAAAATGCGCATCTGCTCTAGCGAGCGTTCCAGTTCAACCGCGTTCTGCGGCAAGGAGGAAAACTCATCGCGGGAGCGCCTGGAGTAGGCGTAAATCCCTTGATGCTGGAACCAGCGCGGGGCTTCCTCCAAAGCCACCTCGCGGGTAAAGTCCACAGCGAGCCCACTTTGCACACGGACCTTCACCACCGTCTTGAGGGCGCACTCGGCGGGGTCGAGCGGGCAGGCGACCGTCACCCAGCAATCGGGGTGGGCGGCCAGGTCCTCGGCCACGTCGCTCAGCACCGAGGGTTCCACCAGCGGCTCGTCGCCCTGCAAGTTCACCACCAGGTCCAGGTCCAAGGCACGGGCCGCCTCGGCCACTCGGTCGGAACCCGTCGCGGCGGGGCCCGTCAAAATGAATTCAAAACCAGCCCTCGACACGACCTCGGCAATTTCTTCGCTGTCGGTCGCACACACAATGCGCCCAAAGCACTCCGCGAGCTGAGCCCGCTCCAGAGTGCGCACAATCATCTCTTTGCCTGCCAATTTAAAAAGGGGCTTCCCCGGAAAGCGAGAAGACCCCATGCGGGCCGGAACAATGCAGTGGACTGCGGCCATGGCGCGTAGCGAACTAACCGCCAATCACCTTGGGAATGGCGAAATGGTCGTTCTCTACAGCCGGGGCGTTGGCAAAGGCCTGGTCCAGGGAGAATCCCTGCACAGGCACGTCTTCGCGGAGGATGGTGGCACCGTTCTCGACGGCGGTCATCGGTTCCACGTTCGAAAGGTCAAGAGCCTTCAAGGCTTCCAAATGGTTCAGCATCTTGTCCAAGTGTCCCTTCACGGAATCGATATCGCCCTCGGCGACTTCGAGCCTGGAAAGCTTCGCCAATTTCAAGACTTCTTCACGTTCAAGCATAAAAACCTCAATTTTACCGCTATAAAATAATAAAATAATGAACAATTAACAATATAAGTTCTCTACAGAACTTCCAAGGCGGCGTACTTCAAAATAATCGTCCTCACGGTGCCATCGCCGTTAAAACGCACGTCCACGCGGGCATTTTCGCCGCTGCCGGTGCAGCGCACAATGGTGCCGACGCCGTACTTAAAATGGCGCACACGCACTCCCGGGCGGTACGGGTTCTCGCTGTACTCGTCGTAGACCACACGCGGGCCCGAAGGCACCGGCGGCTTGACCTTGATGGGGTTCCTGTACACAATGCGCTGGTCGTTTTTGCGGATAGAAGCTGGGACCGAGTGCGGCATGGCCGGGCGCGAACCCGAGCTGGGTCGGGAGAACTGCCCCACCGGAGCCGAATGGTAACGGATGGGGCCGTTGCCGTAGCCCGAGCCCGCATTGGAGCCGTAACCAAATGCAGGGCGGTCGTCTACGCACGGGGTGAACTCCACCACCGACGGGTCCAGTTCCTTGAGGAACCTGGACGGGGCAAAGGGACGGATGGTCCCTTGGAAAAAGCGGCGTTCCGCATGGTACAGATAAAGTTTTTTTTCGGCGCGGGTGCAGCCTACGTAAAACAGGCGACGTTCCTCCTCCATCTGCTCGCGCATTTCCTTGTCGGCGGCAAAGGCGGTTCCGCGCACCAGCGGGAAAATTTCCTCGTCGCAGCCGGCAATGTGAACCGTGTTGAACTCGAGGCCCTTCGCCATGTGGATGGTCATGAGCGTCACCATGCCCTTGGAGGTGTCCACCTTCTTGTCGCCGTCGGTCAAAAGCGAAATGTCCTGCAAAAACTCTTCCAAAGTCGCACCGGGGTGCTCTTCGTCAAATTCGCGAATGGCGTTCACCATTTCGTCCAAGTTCGCGATGCGTTCGTCCGCGGTCGCTTCGTCTTCTTTGCGCAAAAAGTCCTGATAGCCGGTCTCGTTAATAATGCGCTCGGCCAAAATCGGGAGCGGAGTCTCCCCCGCCGCGAGCAAATCCTTCCAGCCCTGCACCATGGCGGTAAAGCCCTTGAGCTTGGGGGCAGCACGGCCTTCGCCGTTGGCCTCGGCCACAAGCACCTGCCAAAAAGTCCCTTCGCCGTTGCGGACGCGTTCCAAAATAGTCTCGACGGTGGTCTTGCCAATAGCACGCGGCGGCGTGTTAATCACGCGCAGGTGGGCCGCATCATCCTTCTCGTTTGAGAGCAGGCGTAGGTAGCCCAAAATGTCCTTGATCTCTTTGCGGTCCCAAAAGCGGGTACCACCGAAAATCACCGACGGGATGCGGTTGTCGTTCAACGCCTTTTCAATCACACGGGATTGGGCGTTGGTGCGGTAAAAAATGGCAGTCTTCGAGTACATCTCGGGTCCCGCCACCGAAATCAGGTTCGCTATCTGCTGCGCCTCGCTGCGATCGTCCAGCAAATGGCGCACACGGATGGGGTCGCCAGCCTCCTCCTTCGAAAACACCTTCTTCTCCATCTCAGCTGGGCGAATATTATGGGCAATCACGGAGCCCGCGCCCTTCACAATGTTGCTCGTGGAGCGGTAGTTGCGTTCGAGTTTCACGATGGTCACTGGTGCAAAGTCCCGATGGAAGTTACGGATAATCTTGATGTTCGCGCCGCGCCAGCCGTAAATGCTCTGGTCATCGTCGCCCACCACCGTCACGTTGCGATCCTCGTTAATCAACAGCTTCAAAAGTTCGTACTGCACGTCGTTGGTGTCTTGGTACTCGTCCACCACCACGTACTGGAAACGCTCCGCCAATTGTTTAGCCAAGGTCGGCACTTTCTGCAGCATGAGCACCGTATTGAGGAGCAAGTCATCGAAGTCCATGGCGTTGGATTCCTGCAGGCGCTTTTGGTATTCGCTGTAATAGCGGGCGCGTTTTTCTTCGTCGGCGAACTCGGCGCGTGCCAACGCCACGTCGGGCGTTTGCAGCTTGGGGGATCCGCCCTCGTACAGCACCGTATTCTTGTAGCGCGAAATGGCGCCATGGAGTTTTTTGACCTCCGAAGCCTCGAAGTTGTCGCCCAAATCTTCCTTCAAAATGTCGCGAAGCAAGCGTTTTTGGTCGTCATCGTCGTAAATCGAGAAGTTGGCGTTGTACCATGTGCCGCCCATCGCCTTGACAACAAAGTCCTTGGAGAGGCAAAGCTTGAGTAGCTTGAGGCAAACCGAGTGGAAAGTCCCCATCCAGCTAAAGGGTAAGCGGCACCCGAGCAGCTTTTGAATGCGGTCCTTCATTTCGCGGGCAGCCTTGTTGGTAAAGGTCACCGCCAAGACCCTGTCGGATTCCACGTTGTGGTACGAGACCAAGTGGGCAATCTTGTATGTAATGGCACGCGTTTTTCCCGAGCCCGCCCCCGCCAAAATGAGCATGGGGCCTTCAATCTTTTTTGCCGCAGCCGCTTGCTCCGGGTTCAATTCCTTGTCAAGCACGCCAAAATCAACAACATTCGCCATTTTCAAAATCCAAAAAACATTTTTTTAGAAAGCCGTTCAAAGAACCGCCTCTCGCAATTTCGTTTTGTATAAACAAACTAATTAAATCAATCATCCGCAGCAGAAGCACCCACCGCCTGTTCCAGCGTGGTGAGCCCTTGCAACGCCTTGTTGATGCCGTCCATGCGGAGCGTAATCATGTCGCACTCCTTCATGGCGCAACGCTTGATTTCGTCGCCCGAGGCACGGCGGATCACGAGGTTACGCACCGATTCGTTCGGCACGAGGAACTCGTAAATACCGCAACGACCCTTGTAGCCCGAGCCATCGCACTTTTCGCACCCCTTGCCGTGGTAGAACTGCATGTCGGGAGACAGGTGCAATTCTTCGCGCAAAGAATCCGAGACTTCGACAGGCTCCTTGCAGAACTTGCAAATGCGGCGCACAAGGCGCTGCGCCAAAATGCCCTTGATGGCGGTAGAAACCAGGAACGGTTCCAGGCCCATTTCGAGCAAACGCGGGAACGAACCTGCGGCGTCGTTGGTATGGAGCGTACTAAAGACCAAGTGACCCGTCAATGCCGCTTCGATAGCCATTGACGAAGTTTCCTGGTCACGCATTTCACCGATCATGATGACGTCAGGGTCCTGACGGAGCAAGGCACGAATGCCCGCGGCAAACGTAAACCCGGCCGCATTGTTGATCTGCCCCTGGTTGACGCCGTCGATGTTCAATTCGACAGGGTCCTCCATGGTAGAAATGTTGATGGTACTGTCAAGAATCTCTCTAATGGAAGCGTAAAGCGTGGTAGACTTACCGGAACCCGTCGGACCGGTCACAAGGATAATGCCGTTCGGCAAGTTAATTGCATCGATGAACTGCTTGAGCACGCGCGGATCAAAGCCCATCTCCTTGAGCGGGAACTGACCCGAATTCGGGTCCAAAATACGCATAACGATCTTTTCGCAAACGCCGCGCTTGCGCAAAGAAATCGGGAACGAGCTCACACGAAGGTCCACCTCGGAGCCTTTGTAACGCACCGTGAAACGACCATCCAAAGGTTTACGCTTTTCTGCAATATCCATCTTGGAAAGTAGCTTGATACGCGAAAGGATCTGCGGCATAAGGCGTGCCGGAATCGGCGGCTGCACTTGCAGGTCACCGTCAATACGGTAGCGGAGCTTGAGGAACGTCTCTTGCGGTTCCAGGTGAATATCGGAAGCATGGCGGGCAATGGCCTCGTGAATGAGGGTCGTCACGATTTTCACCACCGCGCGACCTTCTTCGTCGGTCAATTCCGGTTCGTCATTCCCGCCCTGACCGCGTTCCACGGTCTCGAGTTCCTCGCCGTCCTTGGTCTCACCAATCAGTTCAGCCAGGGATTCCTCGGCAGGACCATGACCTGCGAACACACGTTCAATGGCCTTTTGCACATCGGCTTCGGAAGCCATCACCACGTCGACTTCCATCTTGACCTTGAACTTCACGATGTTGATGACGCGCATGTTGGTCGGGTCCGTCATGGCAAGCGTCAGCGCCACGCGCTGCACGCGGCGGGCGTCCTCGGTCTTGGAGACAAACAGCGGCACAACCTTGTAGGCCTTGCACAAGTCTTCGGGCAAGTAGGTATAGGCTTCGGGATCGATGCTGAAGCTATCCAGCTTCACATAGGGAACTTCGAACTGGCGAGAGAGAATTTCAATCAGTCGGTCCTCGGGCATGTAGCCCAGTTCCACCAGAGTGCGCCCCAGGCGCTTGCCCGTGATCTTTTGCGTTTCAAGAGCCTTCTCGAGCTGTTCCTGCTTGATGTAGCCCTGCGCCAACAGCATTTCACCAATGCGCATCTTGGTAGTGGACTGCATCTGCACGCCCAAGATACTCGTGAGCGTATCCTCGCTAACCATCCCGAGGCGCACAAGAATCTTGGCCAGCGCCATCCCCGTGCGCTTGTGTTCCGACATCGCGTGAGCCAACTGGTCTTCGTCCAGGACGCCCTGACGAAGCAAGAGCTCACTCAAATTCATCTTAGCATTACTTATCATAAATGAGACCAAGCCTGCGCTTTAATGATTTGCTTTTCCCCGTTTTGGCGCACCATGCGGACCTGGTTCCCTGCGGTTACCGACCCGACCCGGTGTACTCCGAACGAGGACAATTCTTTTTGAAATATATCATTTTTATAAGAAGTAGTGAACAAAAGTTCGTACTCCTCCCCGCCGTTCAGGGCGAAATCCATAGCGTCCAAACCGTAAAATTCGGCCATTTTGCGCACTTCGGGGTCAATGGGGAGCAAATCCTCCTCGATTTCCATACCAACGCCCGACGAAAGGGCCAGGTGGTTCAGCTCCGAGCTAAGTCCGTCGCTAATGTCCATGGCGGCACCCTCCACACCCGCGTCCACCAGGCGGGCCCCAAAGTCCTCCTTGATCGCGGGGCAAAGGTGATATTCGACCAAACTAGCGAATTTGTCCTTATCCTGAGGCTTATTCATCAAAATCCAGAGCCCCGCCGCCGACTTGCCGAGGGTTCCACTCACATAGACGCTCTCGTCGGGTTTCGCCGCACTGCGCAAAAGCACGGTATCCGTCACCAGCTCGCCCAAAAGCGTCGTCGAGAACGCGCCCTCGTCGCCCGAGACCGTGTCGCCGCCAATCAGCGCAATGCCGCGCCTGGCAAAGCCCTCCGAAACCGCCTTTACAACGCGGTCGCGGGTCTCGGCGCTCCAGTTCTTGTTGACGCAGAGCCCAAAAAGCGCGAATCGCGGGCGTCCTCCCATCGCCGAGATGTCGGAGACGTTCGAGACAATGTGCTTTTCCACCGCCTGCTCGGGGCTCGACCAGTCCAGCCTGAAATGGGTATTCTCGACAGAGAGGTCCTTCGTCACGAGCCAGCCGTCAAAAATGGCGCAGTCGTCGCCCACATCTAGCCACCCCTTGAAATGGGGAGACTGTTCGACAAATTCCGCTCGATTTTCGAGAATTTTGCGGACCAAATTGAATTCGCCTAGGTTCGGAAACATACCAAGAATGTAGCAATTTATTCCCCGGGAAAAACATCTTGGCGATTTTCTGTGGATAAGTCGGTTACAAGTTTGTCATAGAAAATAATTTTTAAAAATAGGCGATTTATTTATCCACAAAACGGTCTAAATAACCTATTTTTACGGCCGTGGGACACATTTTCTTTATAACGCCATCGTCACCGGGCAGCCTCGACAAGATGAGCCAATGGACTCTCCGTTGGTTGCTGCAGAACGACATGGCCGAAGACTCCACCATGTACACCTGCAATTCCATCGAGGACGCGCAGAACATTCTGGAAACCGCCCTTATCGAAGGCGAATCCCCCGCCCTCATCATCTTTGACCACGCGGACCACGCCAAAGAGGTGAACCTCAAGTTCAGCAAAAAGCTCCACGAGGCCATCCCCGAATCGTGGATTGTGGAAATCGTCCCCGACGACATGCCCATCGAAAAGAGCGACGGCAGCCTCTACTGGATCCGCCGCCCCGTGAACGAAGACGAATGGGCGCAGACCCTGGAGCAGGTACTGCTCCGTACCCCCACCCCGCAGTGGGCCGAATAACTAGTTCGGCGTTTTGAGTTCCGAGTTACTACTAAATAACTAATACTAAATTCTACACATGATTAAAGGTGTAAGTTATTTTGGCGTGCGTTCGCCCAAACATGTTTTGGCCGACATGGCCGACATCAAGGCGGCGGGTTTCAATGCTGTACTCCACACATGGAGCGAAGAAGACCAGCAATACTACTACGGCACAATGAAGGACATCGTAGACGGGAGCGCCGCTCTCGGGCTCCAGGTTTACGTGAATCCCTGGGGCGTTGGTCGCGTGTTTGGCGGCGAAGCGTATTCGGAACTCACCGCACGCAACCACGACATGTGCCAGGTGGGCGTAGACGACAAGCCGAAAGTTGCCGCATGCCCGAACCATCCGGAATTCCGCGCCTACATGCACAAGTGGATTGAAACGGTCTGCGCGACGAAGGTAAGCACGATTTTCTGGGACGAGCCGCACTTTTACTTTGAAAAAGGCGGACTCGAAAAATGGAGTTGTCGTTGTGAGAGGTGTCGGGAAAAGTTCCGCTCCCGATTTGGCTACGACCTGCCTGCAGAACTCACCGACGACGTGAAAAAGTTCCGCGAGGATTCGCTTATCGACTTCCTGAAAGAAATGACCGAAAAAGTGCACGCCCGCGGCAAGCGCAACTGCGTGTGCATGCTCCCGCCATGGTTCCCTGCGGGGCTCGACGACTGGGGCCGCGTTGCAGGCCTTGCAAGCGTCGATGAAGTTGCAAGCGACCCGTACTGGGAACGCGGCGCGACCGAGGAATGGGTCCGCGGGAAGTATGCGGAAACCGCCAAGAAACTTGTAGATGTCGCCACCAAGTACGGCAAGGCCGTGCAGATGTGGATCAAGGCATACCAGATAGAGGCGGGCCGCGAGAACGACCTCGCCATCGCCGTCGAGGAAAGCCGCGCCGCAGGTATCGACAACATCTTCGCGTGGAGCTACCGCGGCACCGAGACGCTCAGCTGGCTAAAAAGCGACAACCCGAACGAAGTCGCCCGGGTGTTTAGGAAATCGCTCGATCTCTAACGGAGCGCGCGAACGCTAATTACTTCGTCACGCGTATCGTCGCAGAACCTGCGCGGGATTTTGCGATGAACATGCCGCCCGTTTTCACGAGGGTTTTCGCGCTGGCCCGTAGTTCCTGCATTCCAGAGGCCCGCACCGTTCCAAGATAGTTGCCATTCATGTCAAACATGCGGTAGCTTTCGGTTCCGGTCGCATGCGATAGCGCAGGCCTTACAAAGTCTGTGCATCCGTCAACGCAAACGATTTCATCTTCTCCGAACACAAAGTAATCCACGTCCATCCAGGAACCGGTCACCGTAAAGCGCAATATGTGTTCGCCCGCGGGGAGGTTCACCGTCGCCCGTACCTTGTTATAGTCGTCGTAGTTGTCCTCGCCTTCGTTTTTCGGGACAGAAATCACATCCGTGATGTTCTTGCCGTCGAGCGACATCTGGAAGCCCGAAGTCTCGTTTGCGGATGCAACCGCCGCCAAGAAAGCGTACTCGCCCGCTTCCTTGACATTCACGCTGTATTCGAGCCATTCGCCTTCTTGGTTGTAGCCCACGATGTAGCCCGTCGCCTTCTTGTAAATATCGACGCCCGTACCTTCGCGGTAATTGCTGCCGCCGTGGTCTTCGGAATCGTTTTCCTTGTAGGAGTCGTTGCCCGAGCCGACACCCGGGATGTCGAAGTCTTCGGCCTCGATCTTGCCGGGAATTTCAAACGGTTTGTCCTTGAACGGCTTCTGCGGTTCGGGAACTACCGGAGCGCGGTTGATTGCCTTGAGCATCTGCTCCGCATAACGTTTGCCGAACGTCACGTAGGCATCGTGACCGAAGTGGTAGCGGTCCACGCCGTTGCCGTCAAGGCCTTCGGACGACGCGTAATAGGTATTGTCCATCGAATTCGGGAGTTTCGACACGCGGTCGGAATAGCAGCAGCCCGAACGCAGGAGTTCGCCCGCCACGAACGGCACCGTGTCGGAACTCATGTCGAGCGCCTTGAGGATATCGTCGCGGGTCTTCTTCACGATTTTCGGCCAGTCCGAGTAGCCGCCGTCGGTTTCGCCCTGGTGGAAGATGAACCCCTTGATGACGCCCACCTGCTGCGCCTTCTTCGCGATATCGATAATCGTCTTCGTCACGTTGCCGTCGCTCGCGTATTCCTTCGCGTAGTTCTTGAGCCAATCCTCCGCCGTAGAGAGGTAACTCGCATATTGGTCCTGGTCAAAAAGCTTGATGCTTGCGCCGCCCACCGCAACCGGGATAATCCCGATGGTCACGTCCGGCATGCTGTCGGCCATCGTGCGCCCAAACCAGTCTGCAATAGAAATCGTGTTGCCGCAGTTGAACAGCGAGGGTACCGCCGGGTAAACTTCGCCGATGGTGTTTCGGCCCTTGCCGCTACACTTTTGCGAGGCAAAAATCTTGAAGCGCGGGTTTTCGACCTTGTCGGCGTTTTCGGCATTGGCAGTGCCGCCCATGTTGGACTGGCCGTACGCGATATAGATGTGGAAATTGGGGTCCGGAGCGGCCTCTGCAGGCATAGAGCCGAACACAATGAAGCCCACGGCCAAGCACGCCACAGGCATGAATCGAGAGAGTTGTCTAAACATTCCCATACATTCTCCTTTCAAACAACACTCTAAATTTACCCTCCAAAACGCGAAAAGGGCACCCAAAGCGCCCTCATTCCATAGACAGATTGTCAATGCGTAGACAAGGGAGGGCTCTGCCCTCAAATAAAAAGCCCCGTCGCATGGACGAGGCAAATTCACAACGACGAACGAGCGGTCGCTCCTGTGAGCAACAAAGCCCTCGGGTGTTAACCGAGGGCGGTTGCGAGAGCGAGTGAGGAAGCGGAGGTTCCGCACCCGAAACGACGAACGAGCGGTCTTATTTCGCGCGTTCGAGGTAAGAACCGTCGCGGGTATCCACGCGGATCTTGGTGTTGTTCTCGATGAACAGCGGGATCATCACCTTGGCGCCGGTTTCGAGGATGGCTTCGCGCATCACGTTACCGCTGGTGTTGCCCTGCACTGCCGGAGGAGCTTCCACAATCATCAGGTCGACAAATGTCGGCGGGATGACTTCGATCGGCAAGGTAGAACCGCTCTTCGGGTCCTTCCACCAGGTGACTTCGACGGTAGCGCCGTCAAGCAGCCACACTTCGCAGCCGTTCAGGGATTCCTTCGGGATTTCCATGGTTTCCTGGGAATCGTTGTCCAGGAAGTACCAGGTGGAACCGTCGTTGTACAAATACGTCATCTCGGTGTAGGTCACGTCGGCTTCTTCGACGGTATCACCGCTCTTCCAGGTGCGTTCGAGCGTGCGACCCGTCACCAGGTTCTTAATGCGAACACGGTTGAAGGCCTGGCCCTTGCCCGGCTTCACGAACTGGTTCTCGATGATTTCGTACGGCTGGCCGTCGACCATGATTTTTAACTTCTTGCGGAATTCGTTGGTGCTTACAGTACCCATATTATCCTCTTGTTGATTTTGATTCTAAATTTAGCAATATAATGGAAAGCCCCGTAACCGCATTCACGCAAATTTCTGACTTTTTGGAGTATCTCAGCGACGATTTTACCGCAAACGAAGCCGTCGCCGGCACCCTCGCGGGGCTAGACCGCAACCCAAAGTTCCCGTTCCTGTGTTCCAGGCATTACGCCGACCTTATCAAGAAGGCAAGCGAGCCCGCGGCACTGCTGCACGAGATCTTACCGACAACGGAAGAACTAGCAAGCGTCCCCGGGTTCGTGGACGATCCCGTAGGAGACCTGCCCGCGGGCAAGGCGGAAAGCATCATCCAGAAATACGACCGGCGCGCCCTGATAGTCTCGACCGCCACCTGCGGTGCGCGTTGCCGCTTCTGCTTCCGCAAGAACTACCCGTTCCAGAACAACCCCGACGTGGCACGGCAGGTGAGCGACTGGCTCGACACGCATAACGACATCTGGGAGGTAATCCTTTCGGGAGGGGACCCGCTGACGCTTGGCCCCGGTGCCTTCCGCGACCTGGCGGAGGCCATCGCGATGCACGGCTCGGTCACGACGCTCCGCATCCATACGCGACTCCCCGTAATGCGGCCCGATGTGGCGATGCAGCATTTCGAGTTGCTCCGCGAACTGCCCGCCCGCTTCGACTGCGTGCTGGTATCGCACGTGGACCACCCCGACGAACTCGACGAAGAATCACAGGCCGTATTCGGGCAGCTCAAGTACTGCGGATGGACGCTACTCAACCAGAGCGTGCTGCTAAAAGGCGTGAACAACAACGCCGATACGCTCGAAAAACTGAGCCGCAGGCTGTTCGAGCAGGGGGTTCTCCCCTACTACCTGCACCAGCTGGACCACGCAAACGGAGTCGCCCATTTTGAAGTAAACGACGACGAAGCCCGCAGGCTCATCGCCGAAATCCGGACTAGACTGCCCGGTTACCTTGTCCCGAAACTCGTGCGCGAAATCGCGGGCGAAAAGAGCAAAACGCCGGTATAGCGCCTTCGGCGCAGTTAGTAGTTACTAGTTACTCTTCTTCTTCCGGCTCGGTCTTTACGCAGCGGAGCGAGAATCCGCGTTTCTTCTGGTTGTATTGAGTCGTATAGAAGCCCATGGCCGTTTGGCGGTAATCAAAATACGCATACTTCGCCCCTGTAACCGTTTTCGCTTCATCGGAAGTCCAGAAGTTTGCAAAATAGCCGTCATCGTCGAATTCTGTCTGGCTATAGTCATCATACGGATCTGCAAATGCTCCGTAATAGGCCCCCGTCGGAATCACCGAGAATCCATAGGGATCCGTCGACACCTTCACACTCGAATAGGTCGTCCAGCCCTTCGATGACTTCAGGAGCCCCGAAGCCCCATCCACCTTGTAGACGTAATTGCTCAGCTTATACCATTCCGTAGAATCCGGGACATGCCAGCCATCGGGACAGATGCCCTGATGCGGCTTTTTAACTTCTTCGGCGGCAGATGTCGTCAGGTATGAAGACGACAAGTCCATGGCCGCCGTCCACGTATAGAGCCTTCCGCCCATATTGCAGTTCTTATCGACATTTTTATAGCACCAGGCGTTTCCGACCAGGTTGTCATTATCCTTACTATAGTAGTTCAGGTTTTCGGCCATCCAGGTCTGGGTGCCGACAACGACCGTCCTGTATTCCTTCCCGTCGCGGGTATCCTTAAACTTGCCGTATTCCACCTCGCTATTCATGTAATGTTCTGTCGGATAATCGTAAAGGGTCGCAGGGCGCCAGTAACCTTTACCGCCATCGCATATATAGGTGGAAGTAGAGGACTCGGGCTTCATGAATTCGCCCGACTTCTTGGCCGTACACGAGGCTTGGTAGAGTTTCTCGGTCGAAAGCATTAGGCGCCATACGCCATCTTCACAGACATAGTAATTGCCCAGGTTCGCACTATTGCCATCTTTCAACTGCATAAACTCGCCATCCTTACTGTCGGTACAGGTGCCAAAGCCATAGGCTTCGCCCACGAAGAGGCTTATATACTTTTCGAAATCGGGAACCGGTTTCTTAATTTCTTCGAGCATCTGGCGAATGCCGCTCGTCCCGTACGAATAGGACATGATCCAGTCGGCCATGGCGACTCGGGTCTTTTCGCTGTTGTCCCACGTGCCGTCCTCTTCGATGTTGTCGGCAATGCTCGTTAGGCGGCTAAGCAAGTCGGCTTCCGTAAGGTCGCCCTGCAAAAGGATCGAGGCCGCAAGCATCTTGGCGTCATCCTCGGTCGTCCCGAAAATGGACAAGTCCTCAAAGGAATGGTTCGCCCCGCCAAAATCGAACGCCTTCATGAGTTCCTGTTCCGCAGCAGCCTTTGCCGCAGGCACATTCTTGTACTTGCCGCTCTGGGTAAACAGATACACGACACGCTTGTAAATCAAGTGCATCAACACGTTGATATTTGCACTTTCACGGTCCTTCAAGTCGACAATGCCACGCAACGTTATGGTTCCGGTAGAATTCTTGAATATGTTTTCGTTGTAGTAACTACCGCTGACCTGCAACTGCGCATACTGATTCGAAAGCGTCACCTTGGGAGAAGTAAAGCCACCCTTGTCATCGGTCACTTCCCATTCAAAGTTCGTACCCGTAAGGTCAAGTTCGTCGTCGAGTTCGGACAGTCTGACAGTACTCCCGGCCAGGAACGGTCCCTTTTCGGCAACACCCTTGAACGTCTGCTTGCTAATAGCGACCGTCTTTACCGTTTCTCCAGCGCCATTCACGCTGGAACTCGATTCAGGAACCTTGCTTGAGCTGGACTTCGCAGAACTGCTAGACTTGTCGCCAGAGTCTGTAGAATCGCCCTTCGAAGAAGAACTGCCCTTGGAATCCGCAGAATCGCCCTTGGACGAAGACGAATTGTCCTTGGAATCCGAGGAACCTTTCTTTGACGAAGAGGATTTTTCGTCATCGGAATCGGACGATTCCGGTTCGCCAATGTCTTCCCACTTTTCCTTGTGGCACAAGAAATTGTGCTCTTCGTCTTCGACGAAGATGATATCGCCGTCCCTATCGGAATTACAGGAACCCAGATCGTAAATCGATTCTACGCTGGAGCCATCCGCAGGGTAACTGTCGGACTTGACGAAGCTATCAGAAGAGTCGTCTCCGCTACACCCTCCCAAAAGCATGACAAGGGTAATCGGCAACAGGGCATAAAGGTTCTTTTTCATATGGACCTCGATTTATATGGACCTCAATTTATTTGCACCCATTAATATATGTTCTTTAAGAGAAAAAGCAACTAAGTAGGCTTACCCTTCTCCGCAAAATGCGGAAAATCACACTAGAACAGCGTTTTCAAGCCGAAACCGATAATACCGTCAAGGTAATTTTCGCCATTTCGCAGGGCATAGTACAGGTTGACACTCCAGCTGCCCCGGTATTGCGTAAAGCCCAGACCGTAATTCTGTTCCCGAGACCAGCCGTGGCCCGGGTTCATTCGGCGGAACAGTCCCGGCTGGTAAAACGCCTCGATACTCAGGTCGTAGCCGTCTTGCCACAAAAGCGCGAGTTCGCTAAAGCCGTAGGAACGGGTCCGCAAAAAGCGGTAGGGCATGCCCTTGAAGCTGTCGAGCCCGCCGAGGGTGAACAAATCCGCCCGCTTAAGCGAAGCGTCTGTCGGGAACACCCCGCCAGCGGCTCCGGTAAAGCGGCTGATGAAATTGCCATATAGCGGGTAGTAGGCCACTGCTGCCGCAGCCGCGGTCAAAAAATTATCCAGCGAATCGGGGCGGTCCATTTTCCATGTAGCCGCAGCATTCAAGCGCCAGCCGCTGCGTGGCAGCACGAACCTATCCAGCGAAACATAGCTCATTTCGAAGGACGAATGCTTGTCGTCTTCACTGATTCCGAAATAAACGCCTACCGTAAAATCGAAACCGATATCGCGCGTAACGCCCACCTCGCCTACCACCGTTTTCTCGACTATTTCTCCGTACTCCCCGGTGGAATCGTCCAGCGTCTCGACGATTTCTTCGTCGTAATTGCCGCGGAGCACCACATTCCAGGCGGTTCCCAGCACCCAGGGTTCCTTGTAACTTCCAATCAAATGGCGCGAGTCCTCACCGGTGAAGCCCTCGAGCATCAGGTCGCGCGCCGTGCCAGCGATGTTATAGAGATTCACGTCGACCTGGCCCTCCCACACGTTTCCGTCGCTGGAATACGTGAGCAGCCCCTCGGCCTCCGAGATGTTCGCCTTGCGCATGCTGTAGACGGGAATAATGCGGTTGCGCACGGGGTCTCGAAATATTTTTACGGGCGCCGTCTTTTCGAAGTAGCCCACGCGCGCGAGTTTGCGTTCGGAGCGTTCCAAGTCGGTGAGCGATACGGCGGCACCTTCCTCGATTCCCGAGAGACGCCGAAAAACCTCGGTTTTGGTCCCCGACGAATCCATGTTCTCGGGAGGAGCCCAAACGAAGGCGGAACCGCGTTCTAGGCGCAGTTCAAGGAGGCGCGACGAGCCATCCCCGCGCAGGTTGCCAAAGACGCGTGCCGCGACAAAGCCCTTGTCTTCGTAGTAGCGTTCCAGTTTTGCGGCAAGGGATTCCCAGGCATCGCAGGGATTGCCGCGGGCAGGCGCCATCTGCGATTCGTCGAAGGATTCGTGTTCCCCCACCCATACAACGCTGTCGACAGTACACACGTCGCCACCCTTCGCCAGCGCGAAGGCAGCCAAGAGCAGTATGTATACCATCATCCACATCAGAATACCGCCCTCGCCTCGGTGCTGAGTTTTTGGAAAACGTTCTCTTCGGCGTCGCCAAAACGGAGCACATAGTGCAACCCAAAAGAAATAAAATCGTTCGCGTCGACCGACGCCGTGGCCTCCAAACGGTAGGTCCTGCCGGCGCTATACCCCGACATCATCTGGTACGGCGTCACGTCGCCCCCATCCTCCATTTGAACCGCGGCAAAACGCACAAAGGCGTCGGCTACGTTGTTCTTTGCGTAACCCACGCGGAGCGAGCCCTCCCACAGGTATGCGTCGAACTGGTAGTCGGCATCATCGCTCCCCGCGCCCGTGCGGTAGCGGCCCCCAGGCTCAATGTGAAAGCCGTCCCAAAAGCTAAAGCGGTAGCGGCCCGAAATGTCGCGCGTATCCCACTCCAGATCCTGCAGGGCGTCCAGTTCCTCGTCCTCGAGCAACAGCGTCGCCCCCACAAAGTGGTTCTCGTTGATGTCAAAGCCTGCGTCCACCTCATGGTGGAAACACGTCTCGAAATACGAAATGGAACTGAGTATCTTTTCGAAGTCGGCACCGGGCTTGTACATAAGCGAGATTCCCACAGGGTGTCTCCAGTTGAGACGCGCCTCCCACGAAACCGTCCCCGATGAAATCTTGCGAAGTCCGTGCGGCGTGACCGGCGGGAAATACAGGCGCTTGCCTGTGGTGTCCTCCCCCTCGGCATTGTAGGAGCCTCCCACCGTAATGTCGCGCAAAATTCCCTGGCGGATCCCCATCAAAAGCCCCGGATTCACGTCCATGTCGATGCCAAACGAGGCGTTGGAAGCAAGCACAGCCCCCACCGAATCGTTACGGCCCATGCCCTCGTAAACGTAGTCGCCGTTGTCGACGCCCTCAATGAAGGCGCCCGTCACGCTGTCGTAGCGAACGTCGCCCGTGCCCGGCGCCACCGCCTTGTAAATGGCGGTATAGGTCTGCTCCTCGGTGAGGCCCAGCTTGTAATTCACGTTCCCCGAAAAACCGCGGTCGTCATCGCCAAAGCGGGCGTTCAAGTCGCCGACCCAGCTATTCTCGCTGTCCGAGGAATCCAACGTGCGTTTTTCGTACTGCAAAAAATGCGAGAGGTCCACGTAATGGCCCCGGTACTCGGCGGTTTGCGTCCAGGTGAGCGACTTGAGCGAATCCGCCCAGTCGTCGCCAAAGGTGCCGCCCCGACGCTTGGCGAGTTTGCTCTCAAAGCCCTCGCTCGCATTCCAGTTGTCACCCACAAGGCTAAAACCCGTACCGCCCTTGCCGTAGGCGATTTCGTCCTCGGTGTTCTCCGCCGGCGCACTAGCGACGCCCTCAGTCACCTTGGTGTAGCGCACGTCAAAATTGCCGAAGGGGCGCCACAGCCCTTGCAAATACTCAGCGGAACCTGTCGACTGGTAGCGTTCCATCTCGTTTGCCTGGACACTCGCAACACGAATCGCGTTCAAGTCGCTTTTGACCAGGTTCGTCTTGTGCAACAGTGAGAGCTTTGCCCTTGAGGCGTTCCATTCTTCACCCTCGCCCTGGCGGTAACCCCAAAGGGCCTGCGTGAACCAGCCCGTGGCAATGCGGTAGCGCATGCCGAATTCGTCGTGACGGAGGTCGCCTCCCAGCAGGGCGCTGTCCAAGTCCCACTCGTCGCGAAGTTTGTACGAATTCCAGTCCTGATCGCTGCCCTGGAATTCATTTACCTCAAACCCGTCTTGAATGTAGTTGCCATAAACGGAGAAGGCCACAGGGAATTTTTTCATTTGCTCGGTGGAGTCCGTGGTCAAATACCAGCGAAACGCCCTCCCCTCGGGGCCACCTACACCGTGCGAAAGCGTGTTGGAGTCCTTGCGGTTCATGGCAACTTCCAAGTCGGCATAGTAGCGGCGGTCCGCCTGCAAGCGCATCCTGGCGCCCGCCCGTTCCACTCGCTCGGGGCGGTGCAGCGCCATGAGCGAGTCCACGCCTCCCAAGGTGCTGTCGTAGCGGTAAAGGGCGCCTCCCTTGTCCGCCTTCAGGGCTGCGTAGTCCTCGTCGGTCCACGTCCCGCGTTTTAGGCGGTCGCGGTCGTTCTCCAAACGGAAACCCGAAAGATCCAAATATATGTTCGGGTGGCGGTACTTGGCATTGGCGGCATAGAGGTTATAGATGTTGTCCTCCTCGTAGGCGTCGTATTCCACACGAATCTCGTCATCGGGACCAGGAATCCGCTTCCCCATGAAATCGACGAGGCCGCCCGCGTAATTGATTTCGTAATCCACGCCTCGCGTCAACTTGTTGCCGTTCAGCCAAACCGTCTCGGAGTTGGGGACCACGGCAAGGTAGTCGCCGCTTTCGCTAATGGAGTAGCCCTCGCGCTGTCCCGACACACCGTTCATCACGCGTTGCATGCGGTTCACCTCGTCGGTACCGGCAGCGCCGCGCACCTCAGTGTAGCCCGCCCGCAAGCCCGCCATGGCGCCGAGCGTCGAGCGCTCTATCGAAAAAAGACCCATGTTCTCGTCCTTCCAGGTGAGGTCGCCCAGGTGCACCATCCAATGGCGGCTCTCGGCCCTAAAGTAAATCTGGTCCACATCCTGGAGCGTAGCCGTGGTCTGGTCGCCCGCCTTGCGGTCCACGTCGCTCAGCAAGGCGTCAATAAACACGCTGTCGCCCACCATGCCCTGGATAGATAGGCGGAGTTCCTGATCGATTTGCGTGCCGCCGTCACCCACGGTGACCTGCATGGTCTTGTATCCATGAGTTTCGAGATTATTTTGTTTGTAGTTTTTAGCCGAGGGCGAGCCAGTTGCCGCGACCGCCTCGGGTATCGATTTATTTTGTACAAGATAATCGGGATTCCAAACGGGGACCGAGTCCAAGTTCAAGGCGAACGCATGACCAAGCGCCAGCAGTGCAAAAAACACTCCTGTGCAGGCACGCATTCCGAGACGGTTCGCCCCGCGCATACCGCCTACCTATCGAGGGACTTTATTACGAATTGTTGGCTCGAGAGGAGCTTGCGCCCCGCCACCAGGTCCACGCTCCATTCGCCCGGTTTTAGCAGCTTGGGCGAAATTTCGGTATGGCACACATTGATGTCGGACTGTGACGACTCCGCCTTGGACTCGATGCCCTTGCGGGTTTCGGGATCCCTGACTTCACAAGGCAGGACCTGGATGGTGTCGGTGCCCCAGAACCAGATATGCACCAGCGTGTCGCCCGCGAACTGGTTTGCATTGGATATGGTGGAATAAAAGTAAAGGCGCGTGTTCTCTTCAAAGACACTGTCAACACCGAACGGCGTCCCGCGGACCACGTTGCGGCAGACCACGCTCTGCGCCGGAGAGAGTTCCGTCTCGTACACGTCGGCAACGGCGCGGTCCTCGAGCCAAATGTCTATAAAGCGGTGCACAAAGAATGCTAAAAAGACGACGAGTACAAGAACCGTCGTCTTTCTGATACTGCGGAGTGGCGGGAGTTTAGCCACAAAGACCTCAATTAGATGAGCTTGCTAGTGTTCTGCGTAAAGGCGGGGACGGCGTCCACCAGTTTTTCGACCAACAGGCGGTTGAAGTCGTCGATGCGGTTGGGCAAGCGGGAACCCGGGAAAATCTGGACTAAAAGCAAGGCCTCGTCGACCGGGGCAATGTACACAGAACGGTTTTCACCCGCGTAAGATACAGACAAGAAGTTCTCGCCGCCCAACATGAGGCCCACCTGCTTGGCGGAGTCGAACGATGCCGTCGAGAGCACGGCCAAAGGTGTGGCGTCCAAGCCAAGGGAACCAACCTCGGCAATGATGGATCCGTCGCGGTGACAAAGAACAATGTACTCGGCCTTGACACTCGCCTGGTAAGCCTGCATCAAGCGACGCACTTTACCGACATCATCGGAATAAATGGTAAAATCACTCATTCTGCACCTACTTCAAAAATCTTTCGCGTTACTTCTTTTTGGGGACGTACGGACGCAATTCAATTTCATCATCCGCAGTCTCCTGCGGCTTGTCGACGACACGGCCAAAGGTGGGCATGCGGGAAGCCGGTGCCGCGGCACGCGGACGACCAAACGGCGAGGAAGTCACTCCCTTTTGGAACAACCCCGAACCACTACCGCCAGACGGGGCTCCGCCAACGGGCGGCTTGGCTGCAAACGACGGCATTTTGAACGGGGACGACGCCGGAGCGCCACCCATGGATTGACCTACAGCAGGGGCTGCCGGCTTGGGAGCGGCCTGCGTTACAGACACGCCTTCCTTGGTGAGGGACACGTCGTGAACGCCCGTGTTATTCACGCTTTCGGCGGCCTTGCGGAGGAATCCCTGCTTCACGTTGAACTTTTCAATCACCAGCATGGCGATGGTCTTGAGCGTGGTCACCACGCCCTTGCCGTTGTGCGCCGTCGCCGGGAAGAACGGGACTCCGCGAGGGTTCAATTCCGCGTTCATCTCGTCGAGAGTAAACACATTGTCCATGTCGCGCTTGTTGTACTGCAGCACAAAGGGCATGTCATCGAGATCCATGCCGTAATCCTGCAGGTTCTGGCGCAAGTTCTGGAGGCTCTCGATATTTTCGGCCTGGCGAGAGCGCTGGGAGTCGGCCACAAAAACAATTCCATCCACACCGCGAAGCACCAGCTTACGGGTACTGTTGTAATAAACCTGGCCGGGAACCGTGTAAAGTTGGAAACGAGTCTTAAAGCCCTTGATATCGCCAAGGTTCAGCGGGAGGAAGTCAAAGAACAAAGTACGGTCGCCCTCGGTAGCCAAGGACACCATGTCGGTGCGCTTGTCCTGGGGCATTTTCTGGTGGATGACCTGCAAATTCGTGGTCTTGCCGCTTAGGCCCGGACCATAGTAAACCACCTTACAACTAATCTCTCGTGTAGCAAAATTTATCGAAGACATTTCAATTCCTTGAACTCTAAGATTTAATCTAGCAAAAAATCGTTATAAGACAACAACTTAGGAGTGGAAACCGTTGATTTTTTGCCATTTTGGGGCGATAAACGCAGAGAGGAGGCAAAAGCGTTTGGGGCAAAAAACAGAAAACACCGGTGCACATCGGTGCATCGGTTTTCCTTTTTTAGCTCAAAGCTGAACTAGAGGCTATTAGGCAAAGCCGTTAATGACTTTGGCGACCTTGGCCTTGTAGTTCGCAGCGCGGTTGGCGTTGAAACCGGCGCGCTTGGAGCTGGCAGCCTTGTCGAGCTTGCTGAAGAGCTTCGGCATTTCAGCAAGGGCGGCTTCCTTCGTGGTAGCGGTACGGATGACCTTGAGGCTAGCACGAATTTCTGCACGGGCAGCACGGTTCATGGCATTGGCCTTTTCGGCCTGACGCAAGCGCTTTTTGCAAGATTTATGTTGCGGCACTTTATATCTCCGGGTAAAAACTTACTTAAAATTTTTTGTAGGCACAAAGATAGTAAAGCACAGAAATTTGTCAACCCCTCCCACCCTCGCCATTTGCTAAATAACGCCCATTATTTGCTAAATTATAGGCATTATGATGCCATTTGCGAACCTCACGGCCCAAAGAGAGGCCTATAAAAGCGAGCTGGAAGAGGCCGAAAACGCCGTCTTGGACAGTGGTTGCTACATAGGCGGACCAGCGGTCGCGGACCTGGAACGCAAATTGGCCGATTTTTGCGGAATCGAGCACGCCATCACCTGCGGGAGCGGGACCGAGGCGCTGACCATCGCCCTGATGGCACTCGGGGTCGTACCTGGGGACGAGGTCATCGTCCCGGACTTCACCTTCATCGCGCCTGCGGAATGCGTCGCCTTTTTGGGCGCCGTACCGAAATTCGCCGACATCGACCCCGAAACGCTCCAGATCGACCCGGAAAGCGTAAAGGCGCTGATTGGACCCAAGACGCGCGGGATTATTGGCGTGGACCTCTTTGGGCAGTGCGCCCCGTTCGCGGAACTGCGCCGGATTGCAGATGAGCACGGACTGTGGATCCTGGAAGACGCGGCACAGGCATTCGGGGCATCACAGGAATCAAATGATTCTGGATTAGGACCGCGCCGCGCCTGCACCCTCGGGGACATTTCCATCACGAGTTTCTACCCCTCCAAGCCGCTGGGTTGCTACGGCGACGGTGGCGCAATATTCACTTCGGATGCGCGGCTCGCCGAGAAGGTGCGCATGCTCGCAAACCACGGATGCAGAGAACGCTACCTGCACGAGACCGTCGGCATGAACAGCAGGCTTGACGCCCTGCAGGCGGCCATTTTGCGGGTAAAACTCCGCCACTTCGAGGACGAGCTGAAGGTGCGCCGCGAGAACGCCCGCAAGTACAATGATTTTTTTGCCGCCTTTGGCGATATACAGCCGCAACGGATCGCCCCCGGGAATACAAGCACCTATGCGCAATACACGCTCTTGGTGAGGGACCGCGAAACATTTATACAGGTGCTCGACCGCGCCCAGGTGCCTCACTGCATCCACTACCCCATGCCGCTGCACCGGCAGCCATGCTTCGCGGGGGCAGGATGTATTGCTGATGGGAGCAAGAACCATGCCGAAATCGCGAGCCAGAAGGCAGTAAGCCTCCCCGTCTGCGCCTTTACCGATGTAGATTTTATCATAGACAAGCTGAGGTCCGTCCTATGAAGAATACCGACCTGATTCCCGAAATCGCAAACGACATGACCCCCCGCAAGGTGAGGGATTCGCAGACGGAGACGCACGCCATCGTGCATCCGGACAACACGAACGCACTCCACAACGCCTTCGGCGGGTACCTGATGGGCCTCATGGACGTGGCCGCCTGCGTAGTCGCGTTCAACCATGCGGGCCGCAAGGTGAACACCATCTCCATCGACGGGGTGCGGTTCTTCCGCCCGGCAACGCTCGGGACTATCCTCAACATCCACGCAAGCCTGAACCGCGCGTTCAACACCTCCATGGAAATCGGCCTGAAAATCACCGAAACCGACCCGGTGAACAAGTGCGAAC
This sequence comes from Fibrobacter sp. UWP2, assembly GCF_900141705.1. Classification (NCBI taxonomy): domain Bacteria; kingdom Pseudomonadati; phylum Fibrobacterota; class Fibrobacteria; order Fibrobacterales; family Fibrobacteraceae; genus Fibrobacter; species Fibrobacter sp. UWP2. The sequence goes on along the minus strand of NZ_FQYM01000013.1, from coordinate 31,909 downwards.
TGCCTATCGCGCACGGCTACTTCACGTTCGTCGCCATCGGCGAAGACGGCCGTCCCACCGCGGTCGCCCCCGTGGAGCCCGAAACCGAAGAGGAAAAGCGCCGCTACGAGCAGGCACTCGTCCGCCGCGAAGCGCGTATTGCTCTCGGGAAGAAGCTGGGATAACGCTGTATACAGGCGGAACCATTATTTATGTCCGGGGCTCTTTCTGAGCCCCCTTCCCATTTCTAAAATTGTGCCATGCGCGGAACCCAAAAAGACGTCAAAGACCGCTCCCTGATAAGCCTCTCCTGGCCGCTTATCCTCACGTTCGCCGTGGGCATGATCCAGCCCATGATGGACAGCTGGTTCCTCTCGCGCACTTCCGAAACCGCGGCCGCCGGCGTCGGCGCCATGCTCCCGATTCTAGGCGCATTGTTTACCGCACTCCACGCCTTCGCGCAGTCCGGCGCAAGCATCGTCTCGCAGTACATCGGCGCCAAGCAGAACAGCCACGCGAACAGCACGCAGACGATGGTCCTCTTCGGGAGCATCTTGCTCGGGGTCGCCCTCACGCTCGTCATCTTCCCGCTTTCGGGGCATATCCCGCAATGGATGGGCCTCACCGAGGAACCCGCGAAATACGCGATGATGTTCCTGAGCGTCGTCTCGTTCGGGTTCGCATTCCGCGCGCTGCAGACCATCCTCACTGCGCTCATCGCCACGCACGGCCTTACCGTATGGAACCTCGTGGGCAACACGCTCACCATCGCCTCGAACGCCGGCCTGAACGTCGTGTTCCTCGAAGGATATTTCGGGCTCCCCAAGATGGGCGTTTACGGCGTGGCCCTCGCCACAGCGCTCTCGTGGCTGATATCCTCGGGCATTTTGTGGATGGTGCTCAAGTTCAAGGTAAAGCACCAGAGCAAAGCACGCGACTGGAAGCGCTCCCGCATACTCCTCCCCGACTGGATTCGCATCGGCCTCCCCGCCGCCGCGGAACCCATCAGTTTCCAGCTTTTCCAGGTGTTCATTACCGCGATGGTCGTGTACGTGGGCACCACCGCGATGACCGCCCGCGTGTTCGCGGGTAACTTCGCCGCCCTTTCCGTGATTCTCGGGGTCGGCCTCGGCAGCGGAAACCAGATTCTCGTGGCACACCTCGTAGGCGCCCACGACTTTGTGAAGGCGAACCGCCGCGTTTACCAGACGCTCGCCGTAGGCATCACGAGCGGGCTCTTGCTCTCGATAGTCGTCGCTCTCTTGGGCGAACACCTGCTACGGCTCTACACCGACAATCCCGAAGTTCTCAGGCTCGGAAAAATCTGCCTCTGGTGCGACGTAGCCGTACAGCCGTTCAAGGCGGTGAACTTCATCCTCACCACGTCGCTGCGTGCCGCGGGCGATTCCAAGTTCCCCGCGATTGTCGGGAGCGGCATGATGTGGACGCTCGGGCTTGCGACTTCGCTTATCCTCGCGTTTGTCGTGGGGCTAGGCCTCCCCGGCCTCTGGCTCGGCATGGCGAGCGATGAATTCTACCGCTCGTTTGCCAACATCTGGCGCTGGAGAAGCGGCCGCTGGAAAAGTAAGGCCGTGGTTTAGTCCTGGATGCAACGCACCGAGAACCCGACGTCCTTATCGTAGTAGTCCAGGTACGCAATGTCGTTGAGGTAGTACAAGTACATGCCGTACGCGTAGTAGCTATCGCCCTCCGTAGAACTCCAGAAGTCCGCGCTGCCGCCCTCGCTGCTGAAACCCCCAATGCTGTTCCTGATGCCAGCAGGGAGCGCCGAGAACCCGAAAGCATCCATGCCGTTACCACCGCTATTCCAACCGGACGTGGACTTGAGCACCTTGCCTGCCGTCGATTGTCCACCGACTGCGTTGAACAACGTTTCCCATTCGGCCTTACTCGGCAAATGCCAACCATTGGGGCATACACCCTGAATGTTTCCTGACGGCAGAGAGCATGTATAGCCATAGCCACATTCGCTTTCCGACTTACCTACCGCCGCGGCCCACCTGTAAAGCCTTCCGTATTTTTCACAATACTCAGCAGTATTTTTGTAACAGAAACTAGAGTCTGTTTTGAAGTTAAGATTCTCTGCCATCCATACCTGGTCGCCAATCTTTACTGTTTTGTAGGTCTGACCATCACGGTCATCCTTAATGCAGTTTTCGTCTGTCTTTACGTTGCACTGAACCCTTTCATATTCCGAACTGCTGCTGGACTTGGCGCTGGAAGAAGACTCCCCACCCGAAGGCCGCGTCGCGAAATCACTTTCATCATCGCTACACGCGACAAAGAAAAACGCCAAGAAAAGCGCAAATACAAGATGTAAGGATCCTCGCCTACGCGAGGATGACAACACTCTAGGATGACACCACAAGTTCGTCATATTTCCTCCTTTTATCCGCCTTAAATATAAGAAATTGCTAAATTTTATATATGCCCTTTTACCCGGATGAAGTCATTCAGCAGCTCAAAAGTCAAGCGGACATTTCGCTAGTCATCCAGCAGTTTTTGCCGCTGAAGCGCACGGGTACAAACCGCTACGTGGGCGTATGCCCCTTCCACGACGACCACTCCCCCTCCATGACGGTAAACCCGACTATCGGCATTTACAAGTGCTTTGCCTGCGGTGCGGGAGGAGACGTCTTCAAGTTCGTGCAGGAGCACGAAAAAATCGACTTTAACGGCGCGGTGGAATGGGTCGCGAACTTCGTGGGATTCCCGCTTCCCAAGTTTTCCTCGAAGGAAAACGCCGAAGTCACCGAAGAGCGCGCCATGGTGCGCAAGCTAAACGAGCTTGCCTGCGAATGGTTCGAACAGCAGCTCTCGCTCTGTCCCAAAGCCCTCGAATACCTGGCCAAACGCAACATCTCGGAACAAACACGCAAGCAATTCCACATCGGCTACGCCCCCGATGGGCGCGAGGGCTTTATCGCCTATGCGGCAAAGAACGGCTTTTCGCCCCGCGACTGCGTGAAAGCGGGGCTCGCCACCGAAAAGAAGAACGGCGGCATCGCTGACAAGTTCCGCGACCGCCTGATGATTGCCATCCAGAACCAGTCGGGAATCGTTGTCGCGTTCGGCGGTCGTGACCTCGCCCCCAAGCAAGAAGGATTCGAGCGCCCAAAATACATGAATAGCCCCGACACGGCACTCTACAACAAGAGCGAAATCCTTTTCGGCCTGAACCATAGCCGTGGCGCCATCGCAAAAGAGAACGCTGTCATCATCGTCGAAGGCTATTTCGACCTGATGAGCCTCTACCAGGGCGGCGTCCAGAACGTGGTGGCGGCATCGGGCACCGCCCTCACCGAATTCCACGCGAACATCCTCGCCCGCTACGCGAAAACTGCCTATCTCGTGTTCGACGGCGACGCCGCAGGCCAAAAGGCGACCATGCGTTCGCTAGAAATCGTGCTCCCCAAGGGCATCAACCCGCGGATTTTCGCACTCTCGCGCCCCGACGGCACCAAGATTGACCCGGACAACTTCGTGAACGAGCGCGGCGCCGACGCCTTCCGTGCAGAACTCTCGCAGGCCGAGGACTGGCTCAGTTACCTCGCCCGCAAAAAGGATCTGAGCAGCATCGAGGCGCGCGCCGAGTTCATCACCTACGCGAAATCCCTCGTCAAGAGCATCGAGAACAAGGAACTGCAGAACCAGTACCTGAACCTCATCGCAGAACGCTTCGACACGAACCGCTCCCTAAGCGGGGTCAAGAGCATCAAGCCACAGAAAAAGCCCCCGGTACAACCGCAAGCCATCCCCGAGGAATACGGTGTCGACTATTCCGCGCCGGTGCAGGAACAGGTCCGCGTCCCGTGGGAAATCCTTTCCCCCGTCGAAATCCGCTTCGCAAGCCTGCTGTTCCACAATCCAACCCTCCTGGACCGCGCCTGCGAATACTTCGACATGGACTTTGCCGCAAGCGGCATCCAACTGCTCGAATCTTCACTCATAGACGAGTTCATCAACACGATTATCGCGGGCTACACCGAGACGGGCCACTTTTCGGCGCAACTCCTGTACGAACAGCTCTCGCCCACGCTGCAGCTTTTCCTGGAGAACATCCCCGAGGAATCGTGGACGCCCCCGAAGGAAATCATCGAATTCTACGAGACCCTGATGGTCCTCACACTCCGCCTCTGCGACCGTATCAAGAAGCAGATTTCGCTTTCAACGCAGGAAGGCATGGAGCTGAGGATCCGCTTGAACCAGTTCTCGCAAAACATGCAAAAGCTGGATTCGCAATACAAGAAGGGCTCGCTATCCATCGACTATTTAGCAGACCAAATCATCAAAAGCAAGCTATCTTTAATCCAAATCCTGGCCGCCACACAAGGATAAACTATGCTATCTATAAAAAACCTCAAGGCAAGTATTGAAGACGGAACCCAAATCCTGAAGGGAATCAATCTCGAAGTGAAGCCCGGCGAAGTTCACGCCATCATGGGCCCGAACGGCTCGGGCAAGAGTACCCTTTCGAAGGTCATCATGGGCCACCCCGCCTATCACGTGGACGGCGGTTCCGTGGAACTCGACGGCAAAAACCTGCTCGAGATGGAAATCAGCGAACGCGCAAACTCGGGGCTGTTCATCAGCACGCAGTACCCCACCGAAATCCCCGGCGTGAACAACGTGGAATTTTTGAAGATGGCGCTCAACAGCAAGCGAGCCTACCTCGGTCTCCCCGAGATTAGCGACGACGAGTTCAAAAAGCTCTGCGAAGATAAAATGGAACTCCTCGAAATGGACGAACGCTACCGCGACCGTGGCGTGAACGAAGGCTACAGCGGCGGCGAAAAAAAGAGGAACGAGATTTTGCAAATGGCCATTTTAGACCCGAAGGTGAGTTTCCTCGACGAGACGGACTCCGGTTTGGACATTGACGCGCTACGCATCGTGGCAAACGGCATCAACCACATCATGAGCCCCGAAAAGGCAGTCATCCTCGTGACGCACTACCAGAGGCTTCTCGACTACATCAAGCCCACCTACGTGCATGTGCTGCGCCACGGCAGGATTATTTTGAGCGGCGGTCCGGAACTCGCCCTCAAGCTCGAAGAACAGGGCTACGACTGGATCGAGGAAAACTAATGAACGCCATTGAACGCATACAGCAACTGGGAATGCCCCGCCGCAATAACGAATTGTGGTCGTTCTTCCCCGTAGCCAAGATTCCCGCACCGGAATTTCCCGACGCCTGCGCCAGCGAAGAGGACTTTTCCGGCGAAACCGATTTCGCGGCCCTCCTGCCGGTGGCGCAAAACGCGCGCACGATGGTCCAGAACATCGCCGACGGTTCCGAAGAGATGGCGCTCCTCAAGTGCAACAACGATTTCGGACGCACCATCCTGAACGTAGGCAAGGGCGCAAAGGCGAGTTTCGAGATTCTCGACAACAAGGTCGCCCACAAAATCGCCGCCGAACGCTTTGACGTGAACATTGGCGAAGGCGCCGACGTGGAATTTTTCTTCGCGAATCCTGCGAACGACCTGCCGCTGCGTTTTAGGCACTTCCGCATCACGCAGGCAGCCGGCTCCCAAGTACGATTTTCCTCCATCGAACGCGGGAACGGCATCTCCCGCGTAAGCATCGACGCCTTTTTGCAAGGCGCAGGCGCCCATTTTGAAATCCGCACCCTGAACATTTTGAACGGAGACTCTAGCAGCCACCACAGGCTCACCATCCACCACGAGGTTCCAGAGACGACAAGCATCCAGTTCGCCCGCAACCTTTTGGACGGTCACGCCACCGCCAGCTACGACGGCAGCGTCATTGTGAACCCTGACTGCACCAAGGCTTTCTCGAGCCAGCTCGTGAACACCATCCTGCTTTCCGAAGACAGTTCCGTCTCGGTGAAGCCGGTCCTCAAAATCTACCACGACGACGTGGAATGCACCCACGGCAACACATGCGGAGAACTGGACCCGGACCAAATGTTCTACCTGGTGAGCCGCGGAATTCCGCCCGAAAACGCCAAAAAGATGCTCGTAGAAGCCTTCGCGAAGGAGCTGTTCTACCCGCTCCCCGAGACACCCGCCAAAAAGCGCCTGCTCCAGACCCTCGCCTAGCCCCGCGACAACGGCGGTGCCCCTAAAAAACGCCCTCCAAAAAAGGAAAAGCGGCTCCTTTGTGAGGAGCCGCCTTATTAGGAGGGAATGAGAACACTCTATTAAACACTATTGAGAAGTATCATTGTTACTGCTGCAAAGGTCACCACAAAATTCGCGAAAAACGTATTGTTGGAAAGGTCTCTTAAAATCTGTTTTTTCATGACACCCCTCTTCTGTTTTTTTTGAACAACCATAATATAGATTAGCCACACCCTAGATTCAAGTATCACAAATCACACTGCGATTTAGGTCACAAAGTGACATTTTACTTACGCGGCAAAGCGGCTTATTTCTTGATTTCTTCAATCTTGCGGATGGGTTCGTCCATCATCTTTTCGGTAATAACTTCGGGCGTTTCCTCGGCGACGGCGGCATTGGACTCCTCGGGAATCCAAGGCTTGTCGAGGCTGCGTTCCCATGACACCGTCGGCGCGGGGATGGCCTCCTTGGAGGAGTCCACCAGCGGGAGGCCCAGAATTTCGCGGGCCCTGTTCAGGGCGGCATCAATGTTGCCGAGGGCGTTTTCTTCGCCCAGCTGCTTGAGCACGCCGGCACGAGTCAGCGCCACCACCGGCTGGGCATGCACTCCCGAGAGCAAAAGCTGCGTCCCCTCGCGCTTGCAGCGGTTCATGAGGTCCTCAATCATGTTGATGCCCGCGGCATCGATGCTCGAGACACTGCGCATGCGCAAAATGAGAATTTTCGGGGTTTCCGAAATACGGTTCATGGTCTCCTTGAACTTGTCTACTGCCCCAAAGAACAGCGAACCGGCAAGTTCGTAAACCACCACGCCTTTGGGCACCTGGCGGCTGAGCTCGTTTCTGGCGGCCTCTTCGTCGTCGTCCTTGAGGGCCGTAGACACCGCCTCGACCTCGGCCACGTCGCTCATGCGCTTAATGAAGAGCACCGCGGCCAAAAGCACGCCCACCTCAATGGCGACCGTAAGGTCAATAATCACCGTAAGGAAGAAAGCGACCAGCATCACGGTCACGTCGCTCTTGGGCGCCTTGAACATCTTGATGACGCTGTGGTAGCCGCACATGTTGAACGCCACCTGGAAAAGCACCGCCGCGAGCGCCGCCATGGGGATCATCTCGGCGTACTTGCCCAAGACCAGCATAATCAGCAAAAGCACTACCGCATGGACCAGGCCGCTAATCGGGCTCACGGCGCCGTTACGAATGTTCGTCGCCGTACGGGCAATGGCGCCCGTCGCCGGGATGCCGCCAAAAATGGGAGAAAGGATGTTCGCAACGCCCTGGCCAAAGAGCTCGGTATTGGAACGGTGCTTGGTGCTCGTCATACCATCGGCGACCACCGCCGAAAGCAGGGACTCGATGGCGCCGAGCATGGCGATGGTGAGTGCCGGCTGGAACACCTTCTGCATCATCTCGAGGCTGATGTTCGGGAGGTGCGGCACCGGGAATCCGCTCGGGATGTGGTTCTTCATGCCGATGGTCACCACGCCGTGGCCCGTAATGGGATCATCCCAACCCAGGACCTTCACCATAATGGTCGCAACGATAATCGCAATGAGGGAGCCCGGCACTTTCGAGGTGATTTTAGGCCACAAAATGCAAACCAGCAGAGCGACAAGGCCCACGATCACCGAATACCCGTTGGTCGTGTCGAGGGAGGACGCGTAGAGCTTGATTTTACCCACGGCGTCGGCGGGGTCCTTTGCCAAAAAGCGGAGACCGAGGAAATTTGGAACTTGGCCCAGAGCGATGATAATGGCAATGCCCGCGGTAAAGCCTACCGTCACGGGATACGGGATGAACTTGATAATGGCGCCAAATTTCGCCAAACCAAAAATCACGAGGAAAATACCGGCAAGGAGCGTCGCCGAGGCGAGTCCGTCGTAACCGTACTGGCTCACGATGCCGTAGACAATCACAATGAAGGCACCCGTAGGCCCGCCTATCTGGAAGCGGGAACCGCCCAAGAAACTGATGACAAAACCCGCGATAATGGCCGTGTAAAGGCCCTGTTCCGGGCCGACACCGGAGGCAATGGCAAAGGCGATCGCCAAGGGGAGCGCCAAAATACCCACAATAAGGCCGCTCATCAGGTCACTGGTGAAGTCCTTTTTTGTGTAGCCGTGCTTGACACTGCGAAAAAGTTCGGGGGTAATGGTAGCAACAACGCCTGTCAAATAGTTCTTGACGGATTCCTTGGCGTGTATATTCTGCATTAGGCACTCCTGATAAGGGCGCGCCAAATTTAGGAAAATTTACATTCCCTGTTAAGGGGGATAGAAAAAAATTATGGAGGATGACGTCTAAGCTCTAACCACTTATAAAAGTCCCTTCTTGGCAGAGCGCATCAGGTTCCTCACTTGCTTTTTGTCGAGCTGCGGGACCTCGGCGTCACGCTCGCGGCGGGACTTGGGGGCGCATTCCTCGCAAAAGTGTTTGATGACCGTACCGAAGCTCGCGGCGCCGTTACCCACGTCGGTTTGACGGGTACGGTAAGAGCGGACCAGGGCCTCCTTGTGGCATTTGTCGCAAATACCCATCTTGGGGGCGGCAGGCTCATGAGACCTTTCCTTTTTCTTCTTTTCGTCGTCCATAGCCCAGGCACGTGCACTGGCTGCATTCTTTGAGGCAAAGTGATCGTCAAACAAGCTCATAGTTTACTCCTAATTTATTTTATCGCTTCTAATATACAATCTTGCAAGTACAACGAGAGCAGGGTAAGGCACAAAGAGGTGGGTTTTGCGTCCTCAGAATAGAGACTGCGGGCAAACTTGCCTCGTTCGGCCTGCATTTCCTTGAATTTTTCGGCATGTTCGGCAAATTCAATGATTTGCACCCTCGTCGGGTCCTTGGATACAAAGCCACGAATGCTCTCGTTCAGCTTATCGACCTGATCCGGAATCTCGGGCAAAAGCCCTTGCGGGATCGTCACAAAATGCACATAGGACTGCGTCTTTTTAATGATTTCGTCGGCCAGGCTACCATAGGTCGCGGCAACCTTCTCGGCGTCCCCCCTCTCGCGCTTCATCTCGCCAAGCCCAAGGCCAAGCACAATGCGGCCCGCCTGCTTGCCAATGATGTCGGAAGACGCCCTGGCGACAAACTGCGAAATGGTGGGGAGTGCGGGGGCGTTCACAGAAAACTGCATAGGACGATTCGGCCTGCGGCACAGGAGCATCTCCACGCAGCGGGAGGCCGCCTCGCCCTGTTCACCAAAAAGTTCATCACCTATGATTAGTATTCTGTTTTCCACACTAGAAATCTACTCTTTCTTGACTTGTTTGACTACTTTCAAGACCCAATAATCGCCTGTTTTTTGGCGAAAAACCACCTTGTGGCCGTCGGCGACCAGCGCCCCGGGTACATTTTCGATAGGGCTCCCGTCGTCGAGCCATATTTCCAGGGTCTTCCCCTCGGGGTAGCCTGCCATCACCAAGCGGCTGCGCGCCGCATTACGGGGGCACTCGACCCCCCGCAGGTCCAAAAATGTGGGTAATTCGCACTGGAGGGCGTCAGGTAGTGCCGAAACCTTCGTTTTTTCGCAAAAATCGGCTATTTCCAGGCTATGTTCGACCGGAGATTCGAGCCACGAAGCAAGCGAAATGCCCGGCAAACGCGCCAAAAGCACCCTCGAAAGCGCCTCGCCAGGGGCCAAAACCGCCCCCGTACAGCGGCGGAACCACTCCGCACAGGCATACGAGACCAGCGTTTTGAGCGCCTCCGCAAAATTGGGGGCCAAACCGTTCGCGGCAATCCAGCGACCGATGGTCGAATCCTTCAAATTTTCCCATTCTGCCATAATTTTTTGCCGTAGTCCTTTTTTCACGAAGATTTACAAAAAAACATCCGTAAAAAAACTAATTTTTTTTAAAAAAAACCTACCATTTTTGTATTTTCGCATAAAATTTACCCGAACAATGTAGCAAACTTCTTAAATGCTTTCTATATTTGGCGCCAAGCATTCAAATATGCAAAGGTTTTTTAAAGGATGAGTACTATACTTCTCTACGCGATGTTCGTAGTCTATGTTATCGCCGGTGTGGGTCTGGTGATTTATGGGTTTAGTTGCTACTACAGCATTTATCTTTTCTTGAAGAACAGCCGCCGTACCCGTTTGGCTGACCGCAAAGCAATCCTCAAGTACTACCGCGAACATTCCATGAACGACCTCCCGCAGGTCACCACCCAGCTCCCCGTATTTAACGAAGCTAACTGTGTAGAACGCCTCCTCGAGGCCGTGTGCGCCATCGATTACCCCAAGGACAAGCACGAGATCCAGGTTCTGGACGACTCCACCGACGAATGCTACGAAGTCGCCAAAAAGAAGGTCGAGGAACTCGCCGCCAAGGGCTACGACATCAAACTCATCCACCGCACCAACCGCAAGGACTACAAGGCCGGCGCCCTCGCCGAGGCCATGGAAGTCGCCAAAGGCGAATTCCTCGCGATTTTCGATGCGGACTTCGTGCCGGAGAAGGACTTCCTCCTCAAGACCATCCCCTACCTGGTGATGGACGAAAAGATTGGTTTGGTCCAGGGCCGCTGGGGCCACTTGAACCGCACCGAATCCGGTCTTACGCTCGCCCAGTCCATTGGCATTGACGGTCACTTTGTGATCGAGCAGTCCGCCCGCAGTTGGGGCAAGCTCTTTATGAACTTCAACGGTACCGCCGGCGTTTGGCGCAAGCAGGCCATTTACGGCGGTGGCGGCTGGGAAGGCGACACCCTGACCGAAGACATGGACCTTTCTTACAGAAGCCAGCTCGCCGGTTGGCGCATGAAGTTCGTGTTCGACGTGATTGTGCCGGCCGAACTCCCCAACGACATCAACGCGTTCAAGGCACAGCAGTTCCGCTGGGCCAAGGGCTCCATCCAAACCGCCATCAAGATTTTGCCGCGCGTGCTCCGCTCCAAGGAACCGCTCCGCGTGAAGATTGGCGCTATCCTCCATACGACGCACTATTCGATTCACCCCTGCATGCTCTTTACCGCCCTCTGCGCTTGGCCGCTGCTCGCGTTCTTTGAACCGGTGGCCCACCTGCCCACCTGGGTTTACACGGTCGGCTTTAGCTTTATCCTCCTCGCCGCAGTCGCCCCCTCCGTACTTTACTTTGTCGCCCAGCGCTGCTCCGGCTACACTGGCTGGAAGATTCGCCTCCTCTCCCTCCCCATTTTGATGGCCCTGGGCGTGGGCATCGCCGTCAGCAACTCCAGAGCTGTGTTTAGCGCCGTGACAGGCCGCAAGGGCAGCTTCGTCCGCACCCCCAAAAGCGGCGGCAGCAAAAAGAAGGCCAAGAGCCACTATGCCCAAAAGTTCCCGTGGATGGCCCTGACCGAACTCCTCGTCGGCGTCTACTGCATTTTCGGTTTGCTCGAATACATTGGTGCGCAGAAGTTCATCATTGGACCGTTCCTCGCCCTCTATTCGGTGGGTTTCCTCTCTGTAGGCGTTTTGAGCTTTATGCACTACATCGGCAACATTATCGAGGTGCACAAGGCCCGCAAGAACAACGACAACGTCGAGCCGCAAGACGCCTACAACGCCAAGTAGAACCGGCTAAAATCGAATTTCCGGACGCCCGCCTAAACCGCGGGCGTTTTTTGTGCTCTCACGGAGCTGCATCAGGAGCTCGCCCGACTCCCGCTGGTAGTCCGCAGCCATTTGGAGGGAACCCCGATAGTACAGCGAAAAGAAGTTCCACGCCACCGTCGTGAGGATGGCGGCACAGGCGATGGCGACGGCAAGCTCGACCAGCGTAAAGCCATTGCGCCTGCTATTCACCGGCATTTGACAAGCCTCTGGAGCCGAACGCCATTTTGACCGGTAATGGCGCGAAAAACGCCGCGAACTGGAGTCGCGCCACCGCTCGCAAGGCTGTCGGTACACGCAGGCGGATTCTCGATTAGCGCCTCCATCTGCGCCACGGCCTCGATAAGGCTCTGCGCACGGGAGCGTTCCACGGACCGCACTCGCAAAACCGCGTCGAATCCGCGACCGAGGGCAAGAGCCCCAAAGGCAAACACTGCGAGCGCAACGCAGACCTCGGGCAGGGTGAAGCCCCGACTTTTGCCATAGCATTCTTTCATTGACGTACCACCCTCTCGAAAACAAAACGTTCCCCTCCGTAAAACACGGGCATAATGCTTTGGACGCTATCGTGCCTAGCCGTAGAGTCCAGTTCGAGCGTGCCTGCCGGGGCGGCAAGAAGCCCCGCAAAGCGGGCCTTTTGCAACAGGGCGACCCGAGGCTCGTTTTGCCCCAGGGCAATCGTCGCGCTAGGGAAATCGCCAGTCGCATGGTCCTCTAGAACGACCTCGCGCTGAGCCGTCAAAAGCCCACGAAACCGCACATGGTTCGAGACCTCGATGCGCTCCCCCGCAACCACTTCCAGGAACCGCGCCTGCACCTGCCCCCGCATAAACACGTTCCCGAGCGCGTACAGGCGGAGCGTATCAAAAACAGCCGCACCCATAACCGTGGCATCGCCCGTCACATAAAAATTCGCCGAAGCCAAGTGGTCGTCAAAATCCAAACGCAAATCGCCGTCAATAATTTGTATGTAATCTTCGGACGGCGGAGAAAAAAAGCGTTTGCTCCCAGAGAACCTTTTGAGGCGCGAAGAACCGAGAATGCGTTTTTTCAGTGTTTCGCGTTCCGCTTGGATCCCGTTGTGGAACGCACTGTAGTGGAGTTTTTGGTAGCGGGAAACAACGCTCGCACAATAATATTTTTGAGACACGCGAACTCCGGGTTGCCTCAGGACCACCGGGGTGCAAAACTCCTCGTAAGGCCCCATAGGTGCGACGCTTACCGGGGGCAAGTCTTTGAACGCTTCGCCGGGTAAACGCCACAGCCTAAGCAAAATAGCCGACTCGGCATTGTAAACAGCTTGCACCTCCGCGCCCACTCGCGACACGTACCGCCGCAAACCACCCACCGTGTGGAGGAACGCCGAGAGCATCAAAGCAAGCACAAGCAAAATGCCCATCAACATCGCCAAAATGTATCCCGACTTGTTCAACGTCCGCTCTCCTTTTCAAGAGTCTTGTCTCCGCAACGCAATACAACGCGGTCCCGGTCAATGCGTTCGACAACATAGTCTTGTAGAGTATCGTGTAGTTTTAGCGTGCGGGATTCCCCGCCGCCAAGCTGCGCCAAAAAGAGTTTGCCGCCCACAACGCCACGCACTTGGAACCAAGGCGTTTCACAGTTTTTCACGTTTAAAACGGGCTGCACTATGGCAGGCTCCCGCGGCGCATGCGGCTCGTGATTCTTTTCAACCACAGGCGTACTCAACTCGGGTGGAGCGGGCTCGAACAAGAGCGACGCACTCTCGTTTTGTCCAAAGTCAAAAAAAAGAAGCGCAAACGGCAATGCCGTCGCAAGGCTCACGGCAAAGCGCCAATGCCGAGATCGGCGGACCGTCCCGTCCGGCTCCGCCAAATCCGCACGCCTCCAAAACGGATCCTGCGCGGCGACCTTAAACAGAGCCTCCCAATCCTTGTCGAGGTCCCCCTGCAGGCAAACAGCCTTCGCATAATTTTCGGCTCGCGAGAACAGGGCATCGGTCTTGAGGAATTCATCAAAGCGTTCCAGCCGCTCGCGCACAAGCGCGGTAGCACATTCGCCGTCGTAGCCGGGTTCCTCAGACCAGTGGCAGAGCCTGCCCTCCATGAAAACCAGGACATACAAGGCGCCTTTCCAGACTGCAGCAAGGCGGAGATTCCCTCCGCACTCCGTTTCGCGTACCAGGCGGTCGCCTTCGCCATACACGCCTATGGACTGCGGCAGCACGCGACGCCCGCATTTACGGACCGGCGGCAAGGCGCCACCAGAGGGCGCTTTGGCGGGGAGCGCTACCAAATAGCGGTGCAGCCGCCCGTCGGCCGCATTGAACGAGATCATTTTCCAGAACCGTGGTTGGAACGCCTTGGCCGCCTCAGGGAATTCCTCGCCAAACAGCTGCAAAAGTCGCCCACCTGCAGGCTCCTGATCAAAACCGGTCACCACCTCCCATGTGAACAGGCGTACCTCAGCTGCGCACACCCTACCTCGCAGGAACGTCAAAATTCACCTCCGGAGTAATGAATATGGCAAGTTCGCTTTCTTCCTCCTGTTCGCTCGTGTAGCTGAACAGCCTGCCGAGCACGGGAATGCTCCCGAGAAACGGCACCGCACTCCGCACCTGCGACTTGCTTTTACGCCGGAGACCGCCCAGGCAAAGGGTTTCCCCGCTCTTGAGGACCACCGTCGTCTTGAGGTTCCGCGTGCTGATGTCACGGGGGCCATCGCCGCTGCTCCTACCCGCCGTCTTGATCTCGGGCGCCACCTCCAGCGTGATGCTCCCCTCCCAAGTCACCGAGGGCGTGAGCTCTAACGAAATGCCGTCATTAAAGCTGCGGTAGTCGGTAATGGGGTAACCGTCGGCACTCACCTGGCTTACCAGGTAATAGACCGTGTTCGTGACGTTCAGCTCCGCCTTGTTGCCGTTGAGCGTGGTCAGCTTGGGGCGCGCAAGGACCTCGGCGCTGTTGTTCTCCTCGAGACTCGCGAGTTCCATCTCGAAACGGTCAGGCAAAATCCCGATTTTGCCAAAGGCTCCCGACCTGGAAACATCTTTCCCCAAAAAATCGTAGAAACCGCGCACACCCAAGTCATTCTCCCCCGTTTTGCGGGCAGCCCCGCTGTGGAGCCCTATTTCAAAGGTCTTCCCGCGTTTGAATTCCACCAGGATGCACGAGAGCGTGACCTGCATGGCGGGCACGTCGACCTGCGTCAAAAGCGATTCCGCCGCCACGATCTCCGCCACAGAACCGCCCAGCAATAAAGCGTTCTGCTCCTTGACCTCGGAGGCGACAAAATTCCCACTGGGGAGGAACTTGGCGAGCTGCTGCAACGCCTTCTCGGAATGCACGTGCCTTAGCGGGTAAAGCCTCGTGGCCGACAAGGCGTTCTTGGCGCCGCGTTCCGCTACGTACAAGCTAACAGAATCTAGCACATAGGCATATTTGCTGCCCTGGAACAGCGCCTGCAAAAGCGTTTGCAGGGGGACGCCGCTAAAATGCAGGCGCACCTGCTCGTGCAAGTCCCCGTACACCGCCAAGTTGAGGCCCGCAGCAAGCGAAAGCTCCTGTAGAACATCAGAGAGCGGCACCCCCTCCAGATTCACCGTGAAAAGACCGGTATCATTTACCAGGTCGATATTCTGGTCTGGCCCCCCACTTGAAGCCTCACCCCGCTTTAGGTCAACGCGAAGCACCCCCGACTCCTTCCACACGCGGAACCCCTGCGATTCCATGAGCCCGCGAAACGCCTGCTCCGCAGGCAAGTTGCGCAAGTCGCCCGAAATGCGCCCCGAAACGCCCGCCGAGGGCAAAATGTTGAGTCCCGTGTTGGCGCCGTACTCCCGCACAAACTCCAGCACGTCCTTGTTGCGTACCGAGACCGTCACCAGCGAATCGTCCACCGCAAAAAAGTTCTCGCCGCGGTCCTCGGCGCGCTTGATGTGGAACACCTTCCCCACCTGCACCAACTGGAGCCCCTGCGACTCGCAAAGCGCCGTGAGCCCCTCGAGCACGCTCACGCCCTCCAAATGGAAAGAGACCCGCGCATCGACACCCTGGTCCACCAAAATCGGTGTGTCGTAGGCAAGTGAAAGCGAACGCGCCACCTCGCTAATGGGCACATCCACAAAGTCGAACGTCGCCGCAAAACTCCGTGCGGCAACAACCAAGAGAACGGCAAGCGTCACTGCCGCTACGGCCGGCTGAAAACAGCCCTGCCTGTGATTGTATTTTGGAGGCATTTTGCCACCCCGAAGAATGCATTCCCGCCTAGGCGGCCCCTGCCCGGGATGTATCAATATGGCGAACTTCGCGCCATCCTATGACAAGCAATATACAAAAAAAGACCCGCCAGGACAAATTCCGGCAGGCCTCTCTCAAAAAGGAACCTTTTAAGGCAATCCCTTGGCCTAAATCTTGAAATCGAGGCCCACGCCAAAACCGCGGCTTTCGCGGTTGTAGGTGTTCACGCCGTATTCGACCTTTTCGTCGTAGTCTTCGTACAAAGTGTGGAAGTAGCTCAAGTTCACGCGCATCCAGTCGGTAGCCCAGCAGCCAAGACCAAACCCAAAACTCACGGAGCTCAGGTTGATGGTCATGTCGCTGATGTAGTCGTCGGTGATGCCATAACGGGTGACCTGCATGCCGGCACCCGCCGTAAAGCGTTTCAAGAAATCATACTCGACGCCAAAAAGCATCTCGTTCGTATCGTCGATGTAATCTTCCAGGTCACCCGAGTAATCGGCCTTGGAATCGAACCAGTGGTGGTAACCCAGAGAAATGCGGAAGTAATCCATGGGGGCATAGGTCAAGCCCAAGGTCACGAGGGTCGGGATGTCGTTGTTGTCCTTTTCGCCGTCGTCAAACTGGGAGAGCGGAGTGCCATTCTTCTTGGTGTCGTTTTCCATCTCGATGCTCGTGTTGTACTCGAGTTTCGCGCCCACCGTAAATTTTTTGTACTGGAAACCGAGACCGAGAATCGGGGTAATACCCCAGCCGGTCTGTTCCACATCAAGTTCCATGGAAGCCTTATCGTCGAGCGTTTCAAAAGTCCCCGCGAGCGTCGCGTACTGAACGGCTTCTTCCGTTTTGCCAGCCTTCTTGGCTGCAGCGGCGAGGTCTTCGAAGGTGTCGGCCAATTCGCTCGCATCCTTCATTTTGCCATCGGGATTCACGCCGGGAACGGTCGTGTTCAATTTAAGGTTCTCAATAGAACCATCATACGTGTTCATTGCGTAGTTGAAGCGGGCACCCAAATACACAGAGAATATGTTGTTGAACTTGTAGGCGGCACCGAGGGTCGCGCCGAAAATGTAGGAGCTGGCGTCCAACGAAATATCGACGGCGCTCTTGGTGGTCTTGAGCCCCTTTTCGGTAAGTCCGTCCTCGATTTGCTTAAGGGCCGAGAACATCAAGGCATGGAAACTGGGGATGCCGTCGTCAAAATTCACTTTGCCACCGCCACCAATCACGCCAAAATGGCCCGAAACAGCCAGGTTGCCATGATGCCAGGTCGCAAGCAGACTCGGGAGCGACGGGACAAACGCCTCGCCCTCAAATTCCGTGTCGTCGGCAAAGATCGGGGAATTATCCACCGTAACCGAGCGGGACTGCCAAAAAGTCTGGTTGTTGAGGGAAATGTGGAAGCCGTCTTCCATAAAGGCAGTCCCCGCCGGGTTCGCATACGGGGCGTCCACATCGGTGGAAGCGTCGCGGGCTACGCTGCGCTGGAAAAGGACAGACTGGTTGGTGTTCGTGTTGATGCCGCCTGCAAAGGCTAGTGAAGCAAGGGCAAGGACCAGGGCCGATTCGTGAAGTTTCATCTTGTCTCCTTCTGGTGGATGGCAAACTTCCAATTGCGTCGCAGAAGGTAGAAAACAAAAAAAGTTTATTTCTTACATTTCACTTCCAAATTTATTGCTATAAGAAAGATGGAAGTTTTTTGTAAGTTTTGAAAATTTCAGTAACGGCATGGGTTCGTCAAGGCCCCACGACGTTTTATGTCACTTTTCGTAAGTTACTTTATATGTATTTTTTACTTTGTTAAGAATCGACGAAGGGCAAGCAAAGACGCCCCCAGGCTCACAAGAACCGACCCCAACAGAGTAAATATCGGGAAGAGGACTCCCGCAAGGAACGTCTCATAGAAAACCTGCACGGCGAGCAGCAGCGGGATAACCAGGAACAAGGAGATGTGGGACGCCGCCCGGACCGTCTTTACGCGGAGCGAGACCATCAGGGAAAACACCGTCGTGAGGAGCACCGCCGAAAGGGCGCCGAGAATGGAGGCCACCGCCGCGACGGTGGAAACATCCGGATGCGCAAGCCAATAGGCCGATTGGGCCAAAAGCGAAAACACCACCGGGAAAGGGAGTATAGCCAGAAGTTTGCCCCAGAAAAGCGTCGAAGGCGCGATGGGAGAAAGCTGCAAAAGTTCAAGCGAGTTGCGCTCCCGCTCACCCGCAAACGAATCGCCGGCCAAGGGCGCCCCCATGGGCGCCATGAGGCAGCCCAACAAGAGCATCATATAGCCTTCCATGCCTTCCATAATCTGCCCGCCGAAGCGGGAAACCGCAATCCCCTGGCTCGCCGCAAGGATTACCGGCGGGATGATGAAGGGAATCCAGAATTTCGGATCCCGGAAAATTAGGCGAAGTTCGTGTTTGAAGACATGGAGCATGGGTTTGGGAGAAAAGATAGATTTATTTGCGTCAAAAACGGGTCTAGGCGTTCTAGGCCCTCTGCAATTTGAGGGCTAGCCACTAGTCAGAACTTGACGAAGACTGCTGTGCCTGCGCACTCGACAGCAAATCTCTACCGCCGTTTGAGCTCGATGATCCAAGCATGGACGGTTTGCCCGGATCCGGCTCATGCACAACTTCGTAAGTGCTATGCTTGGCATAAGGTGCCGAGTAATCGATATACTTGATATTTTCAAGCTCAGATCCATAACTTATAGCGAAATCAGACCAGCAGAGACAATTGGCAATCTCTTCGACATCAACAAATTTCAAGACCAAGGTGTCCCCAGACATCGTCTTGGATAGGGTTCCTCCCAGCCTTTGGCAGTTATCTACAACATACCACAGCGAACCCGAGAACCTTCCGCTCGAATCCGGCTGCATATACGCCTTGGTGGCAAGCGTCGGCACATTCCCAAAAGGATAATCCGCAAAACATTTCGTTGACACTTGGACATCCAATTCCTGCGGTCCCGAAGACGAAGAAACGACCTCCGCAGACGAACTTGAATTCACCGTAGTCGTATCGCCCGGTTCCGAGCTAGAGGACTCCTCGACGACTTCCGAAGACGACGGAACTTTTTCTGACGAAGAAGATTTCTGTTCAGTCGAGGAACTTTCCTGTTCTACAGAAGACGAGGATTTCGCCTCTTCTTTTGATGATGACGACACTCCCTTTGACGAAGAAGATTCCTGTTCTGCTACAGAAGACGACGATTTCGCCTCTTCTTTTGATGATGACGATACTCCCTTTGACGAGGAACTCCCCTGTTCAACCGATGACGAAGAAAGCGTTTCTTCTACAGAGCTAGAACTGTCAATTTCCGAATCTGCAGGATTTGAAGATGACGGCGACTCATCATCGCAAGCTGCCAGCATCACGGCAAGAGCCATACTAAAGATAAGTGATTTCTTCATAAAAAACTCCTTCTGCGTTCACCCGTCCTTTGCCAAACAATATAAACTATTTTCAGTACCCTGCTTGTAAAAAAAGACAATATTACAATCGTACAGACAGCAAAATAGTCTGCGGCGTAGCCGCAAACCTCAAAGCGAGCTTCGCGAGCGACCTCATAGCTCAAAGCAAAAAGTCGCTTGCGAATTTTTGCGACCCGCGCGACTTAGTCGCGCTTGAGCGTCTTGTACTTGATGGGCTTCGGGTTGTCGGCATCTTCGCCGAGGCGCTTGCGGCGGTCGGCTTCGTATTCGCTCCAGTTGCCTTCGAACCACACCACCTTGGAATCGCCTTCGTAAGCGAGGATGTGCGTGGCGATACGGTCCAGGAACCAGCGGTCATGCGAGATAATCACGGCACAGCCTGCAAACTTGAGGATTGCCTGTTCCAGGGCCTGCAGCGTTTCAATGTCAAGGTCATTGGTCGGTTCGTCGAGGAACAGGAGGTTGCCCGGCTTCTGCAGGTTCTTCGCCATGAGCACGCGGTTGCGTTCACCGCCCGAAAGCGTCGTGAGCTTTTTCTGCTGGGCGGCACCCGTGAAGTTGAAGAGTCCGCAGTAGGCGCGACCGTTCATCTTGCGGTCGCCCACCATAATCTCGTCGTTCCCGCCGGTGATTTCTTCCCACACAGTCTTGCTGTCGTCGAGGCTGTCGCGGCCCTGTTCCATGCTGATGATTTCCACGGTCTCGCCAATCTTGAGCGTACCGCCATCGGGCTTTTCCTGGCCCATAATCATCTTGAACAAAGTCGTCTTACCTGCACCGTTCGGGCCGATAATGCCCACGATGCCGGAGCGCGGCAGGTTGAAGTTTAAGTCGTCGAACAGCACCTTGTCGCCAAAGGCCTTCTGCAGGTGTTCCGCCTGAATCACGATATCGCCCAGGCGCTTGCCGTTTGCAATGTGGATCTGCGCCACCTTGATCTGTTCGCGAGAATCTTCGGCAAGCAATTCCTCGTAGGCCTTGAGACGGGCCTTGCTCTTGGCCTGGCGCGCCTTCGGGCTCTGCTTGACCCATTCCTGTTCGCGGGCAAGGCGCTTCTGCCTGTCGGATTCGCCCTTCTCTTCGCCACGGAGGCGTTCCAGCTTCTGGTCGAGCCACTGGGCGTAATTGCCTTCCCAAGGAATGCCGCGACCGCGGTCGATTTCCAAAATCCAGTTCGTCACGTTGTCGAGGAAGTAACGGTCATGGGTCACCAAAATCACGGAGCCCTTGTATTCGCGGAGGTGGCGTTCGAGCCATGCAACCGTTTCTGCATCCAGATGGTTCGTCGGTTCGTCCAAGAGCAGCAAATCCGGTTCTTCGAGGAGCAAACGGCAAAGGGCCACACGGCGCTTTTCACCGCCAGAGAGGTTCGTCACCGGCCAGTCGCCCGGCGGGCAGCGGAGAGCGTCCATGGCAATTTCGATATTGCGGTCAAGGCTCCACAAGTCCTGCGCGTCGATGATGTCCTGGAGCTTCGCCTGTTCGTCGAGGAGCTTGTTCATCTCGTCGTCTTCCATGGGTTCGGCGAACTTCATGGAAATCTCGTTGAAGCGGTCGAGCACGGCCTGCTTCTTGGCAACGGCCTGCATCACGTTTTCCTTGACGGTCAGGTTCGGGTCCAGCTGCGGTTCCTGCGGCAGGTAACCCGCGGTGCGGCCCGGCTCGATCCAAGCTTCGCCCTGGAATTCCTTGTCGATGCCCGCCATGATGCGCAACAGCGTAGACTTACCGGCACCGTTCTGGCCGATGATGCCAATCTTTGCGCCGTAGTAGAAGCTCAAGGAAATGTCCTTCAGCACTTCCTTGTTGGGCGGATAGGACTTGGTCATCTTGTACATGTAGAAAACGAATTTTTCTGCTTTATTCTGTTCGGCCATAGAGATTTGAGGTCGCAGCTACGCTGCTTTGAGGTTTGAGGTTTGAAGTAGTTAGTGGTTGGTACGACGTAGTCTTTGAGAATAAAAAAGACAAATGTGAAATTTTCCACATTACACAATAAAATTATCTATTGTTCAAGTAATCCAATACTTTATTCGTGAGGTCGTTTTCCTTTTTCCAAAAGACCACGGCGCCCGTCGCGCGGTCTACGACCATGTCGTAGCCCTCTTGCAGGGCAATCTCGTTAATGGCCTTGCGGATCAGCTGAATAATCGGGGCGCTCACCTTCTCGTTTTCGCTGATGAGCTCGCCCTTACGGCCATACACGCGGTCAATAAACCCCTTGAGTTCGGTATCCTTCTTTTGGTACTCGGCTTCAAGTTCACGTTTTTTTTCGTCGGAGAGCATCAAGAGTTGCTTGTCCAGTTTTTCCTTGATGGCAGCCAGTTCCTTTTGCAACAGGTTGCCCTGCTGCTCCCACTTGGCCACCTGACGGTCATATTCTTCCTGAGCTTTTTTGGTGCCCTTGTAACCGTCAAAGATGAGCTTGGAATCTACGTGAGCAATGCGCAGGCCGTCTTCGGCAAAACTTGCGCATGCAAACACAATCGAAAGCAGAATCACCAGTTTACGAAGCATAGAACCTCCTGCTACTTAGAAGCCTTGTCCAATGACGAAGTTGAATTCCATGTCACCCACCTGCGTGCGTTGCAAGCCGCTGTACGTTTCGCCCACATCCATGGGCCAGGCAAAGTCAAAGCCAATGATACCGAGCATCGGCACAACCACGCGGAAGCCAAAGCCCATATCCTTCTTGAGGCTGGTCGGATCCCATTCGCTCAAAGGATTGCGGCTAGGTTTTGCCACCTTGGTACCCGGATCATAGCGTTCACCAAACACGTTGCCCGCGTCAAAGAAGAACGGCAACAGGTAGAACGTCTGCGGCACAATGCCCAACTGAAGTTCGGCGCCAATGTACTGGAAGCTGCGGCCCAAGCGGCGGTAGCCAATAGAGCCCGAGCTGTAACCGCGCATCATGCCCTCGTAACCAAGCACGCCGCCCATCGAGTACAGAGTACGGTACTGCAGCTGGTCGCCAAATATCACGCCGTATTCGTTGGTGAGCGCAATCGCCAGACGATCGCGGAACAACGGGAACCACCACTTGATGGTCAGTTCCGTCTTCACGAATTCAAAGTCGCTGAACAGTACGTCGTCGGCCACCTGCACGTCGAGCACGTAACGGGAGCCCTCGGTGGGGAACTGCGGCAAGTTCTTGTCGTCGCGCACCAGCCTGAAGTTGATGGCAGATTCAACACCCGTGTACACCACGTAGCTGTCGTCGATGTTGGGGCCCTGTTTGTTCATGAGCCAGCTGTAACCGACCTGCCCGTAGAAGTAGTCGTCGGGCCACTTGAGGCGCTTGCCCAGGTAGACACTGCCGCCATAGCGGGTAATGTCGGGGTCGTTATACTTGTCCATATTCCACCAGCTGTAGCTGAGGCTCGTACCCAAGGTGATGGGCTTGTCAAAGAGCCACGGCTCCTGGAAGCTGATGGCGGCGCTCTTCTTGTCTTCGCCGTATTCCAGGCTGAGGGTCGCGGCCTGACCGTTACCCATACAGCAGTTCGGGATCGAGATGCTCGCCGTACCCACGAGACCGTCGGATTCGCTGTACGAAACACCGAGGCTAAAGGTACCCGTACCGGCTTCCTTCTCTTGCACCGTAAAGTCGAGGTCCACTTCCTGCTCACCCACGACCTTGATGTCGGGAATGACCATGTCGAAGTAATTGAGCTGCATGATTTCGCGGAAGCTGCGCTCCATGGCGGACTGGCGGTAGGTATCGCCCGGATACAGGCGCACTTCGCGGCGAATCACCTTTTCGTTCGTCTTGGTATTGCCGTGGATATGCACCTTGTGGATGCTCGCCGGCAAACCTTCGCGCATGCGGTAAGTCAAATTCACGATTGAATCGTTCGTAAACGTACGCTCTTCCTCAAACTGGGCAAACAAGTAGCCGTCTTCGCGGTAAGAGTCGAGCAACGCCTTTTTGGAGGCATCGTAGACGTACTGATCAAAGACCTCGCCGCTATCGAGGCGGAAGGCGTAATCCAGAATCTTGTCGTTCAAAACCTCGTTGCCCGAGAAGTGCAGGCTGCCCATGTAATAGCGGCGCCCCTCGATCATGGAAATATGGATGGCGATGTCGCTCGAGGTCTTGATATCGTCATACTTGTTGAGGGCGGGGAACATGTCTTCGAGCATGTAGCGCACCAAAAGTTTTTCTTCGTAGGGGGAACGTTTCTTCTTGTTCCTCAGATCATAAATCTTGGGGTTGTTGAACTTGCGGCCATCCGTAATCTTGAGCCATTCCTTGCGGGCGCTCTCGTAGCGGATAATGTCGTTCAAAGCCTTGAGGGCGTCCTCCTCGTCCTTGACCTGAGGCAGAGGACGGGACACGTAGCCGTGCGCACCCACGCGCTCGTTGCGGTAGTAGTGCGTTACCTGCATGGTGGGCTTGCCGGCCATCTTGTGGAGGGCTGTGGCGCTGTCGCTCATAGCAAGGTTCAGCTGGTCAAAAAGCACCTTCAAGTCGTTGCCGACCGGGACCATTCGACCCAGGTAGAACAGGCAGGTCGAGTCCGGCAGGTACTCGGCGAAATATTCGGTCAGTTCGGCATCCAGGTAGCCAAAGTGGCGGATGGCGTTCAGCACTGTGTCTCGATCAGCGTTAAAGACGGCTTCCTTGAATTCGCCGCCACCCCACCACTGGTCCTGCTTGGTGAGCATGTGCTCCTTGATGTCTTCGGCAGGCACGTGCTCGTTACCCTTGATAATGAAGTAGCGGACCTTGACCTTCCCTCCTTCACGGATAATGAAGGTCACCTTATTCAAGTTCTCGTCCACAGCCTCTTCGCGGTAGCCCACCTCGGCAAGCAGGTAGCCTTCCGAGCGGTAGTATTCCAACAACGCCTGACGGTCACGTTCCAGCTGGCTCTTGCTGTAGACACGTCCCGGGATCATGCGGAGTTTTAGCCGCAGGTCTTCTTCCGAAATTTCGTCGCAGCCGTCCAAAATGGCAGTATCAAGGGCAGGGAGTTCCTTAATCTTGAAGATGAGGTCCACGTCGGTCCCCTCGTCCAGGTAGTCGACCCAAGCGGTCACGTCGTCAAACAAGCCCGATTCGTACAAGCTGGTCACCGCCCCCTGGACCTTCTCGGTAAGCGCCGTGGGGGTATAGCTTTGACCGTCGCGAATGCCAATGCGACTCAGCACCGAACGCTGGTCCATGTGAACATTCCCCTCGACCTTGACCTTATTAATCCTGTTCTCGGCCATGTAGTTCTGCGACATTTGAGACATGTCCAGAAGCTGGGCGTTTACAATACCGACAAAGGCAAACACTATAAAAAGCAGACGATAGCGCAGAGTAGACCTACCTATAAAAGCAAAAAACTCAAAATACCGCCCAAAAATACAAAAAATACGTCCCCGAAACAGCGACTTTTAGGGCAAAAGCACCCCTTTTCTGCAATTACGCCCCCGGCCATGCACAAATTTCTGCAACCTTTGTCACTAAAAAAAAACAAAAGTCAGAAAATTACATACAAAGTACAAAAAGATTATATTGAAAAAGGGAGAAAAAAGGAGTTCTTAAATAAAAAAAAGCCATAAAAGTGTGAAATTCCCATCGCTTCCAATCATCAATATAGAACTCATATCAGGGCTCAACCCCGGCAAATACATTCTGAATGTAGAATACAACACGAAAAATATCTCCGTTTACACATTCAGCATTGCCACGGATTCAAGTGACGCCGTGCTGGTCATCCAGGGCAACACTCTCGCCCGCGGAACCTTCAACGGAAAGCAAGCGACCCTTGCCCACCCCGGACACGGTTTCTACGTCATCAAGGTCGAGCAGAATCTCAAAATGGTGAATTTTCGCTAAACTCCATTCAAAATAAGCTTTGTAGCCACAAAAAAGCATTTTTACAAAATATGTAAAAAGCGCTTTTTGTTTTTTATCTCGTCGTCACAAACATTTCCCTCCATAAAAAAAAACTATTTTAAAACCGTCCAATTTTTAAAGGCTCCCCAAAGAGGCGCCAACAACCAAAGGTCTACTTATGCGATCTACTGCCTGGAATGACGAAGAAAACAAGGTCCTACCCGAAATGGCCCTGGACTTCATGCCCGAAGAAAAATTGCGCGACCTGCAGCTGCAGCGTATGCGCGCCACCGTGAAACTTGCCTACGAGAAGGTCCCGCTCTTCCGTGAACGCATGGACGAGAAGGGATTAAAGCCCGAAGATATCAAGACCCTCAAGGACGTGGCCAAGCTCCCCTTCACCATGAAAAAGGACTTGCGCGACACCTACCCGTATGGCCTGTTCGCCGTAGACCTGAGCGAAGTCGTGCGCCTGCACGCAAGTTCGGGCACCACGGGTAAGCCCATCGTGGTCGGCTACACCAAGGAAGACATGGACGTGTGGGCCCAGGTCGTGAAGCGCGGGCTGCTCGCCTGCGGATTCCGCAGCACTGATATTGTGCAGAACTTCTACGGCTACGGCCTGTTCACCGGCGGTCTCGGCATCCACGGCGGCTTTGAAGCCCTCGGTGCAACCGTCATCCCCATCAGCGGCGGCAATACCGAACGCCAGGTGATGCTCATGAAGGATTTCGGCGTCACTGCGGTAGGCGGAACCCCGAGTTACTTTGTCCGTATTATCGACGTCGCCGAAAAGATGGGTGTCGACATCCGTGACCTGAAGGTCAAGCGCGGCATCTTCGGTGCAGAACCGTGGAGCGACGGCATGCGCGACTACATCGAAGAAAAGACCGGCATCAAGGCGTACGACATCTACGGCCTCTCCGAAATCGTGGGCCCGGGCGTGGGCTGCGAATGCGAGTGCCGCGACGGCATCCACATCTTCGAAGACCATTTCTACCCCGAAATCGTCGACCCCGAAACGCTTGAACCGCTGCCGGACGGCGAAGAGGGCGAACTCGTGCTTTCTACGCTCAGCAAGAAGGCCATGCCCATCATCCGCTACCGCACCCGCGACATTACCGCCATCGAGAAGACCAAGTGCAAGTGCGGCCGTACCATCCGCCGCATCCGTCGCATTGGCCGCCGTAGCGACGACATGATTATCATGCGCGGCGTGAACGTGTTCCCGAGCCAGATCGAGACGGCCCTCCTCCGTGCAGAGAAGGCCCTGCCGCACTACCAGATTGTGCTCGACACCAAGAACAACATGGACACGCTCGAGGTGAAGGTGGAAGTCTCCCGCGACATGGTGAGCGACTCCATGAGCGACATGGAACAGCTGAACAAGAAGTTCAAGCACTCCATCGAACAGATTCTCGGCATTTCCGTCATCGTCACGCTGTGCGAACCCGATTCGCTGCCGCGTAGCGAAGGCAAGGCCAAGCGCGTCATTGATAACAGGAAGAAGATGTAAGGAGGCAAAACATGAAGATTCCGCAAGTATCCGTTTTCGTTTCCAACCGTCCGGGCCGTCTCCAGGCGGTGTGCAAGTCCCTTGCCGACGCCGGCGTGAACCTCCTTTCGCTCACGCTTGCCGACTCCGGCGAATTCGGGCTCATCCGCCTTATCGTGAGTGACCCGGAAAAGGCCGTCGACGTGCTCGCCAAGGCGGGCCTCAGCGCCACCATCACCGACGTTGTCGCCTGCCCCGTGAACGCCGCCATCGGTGGCCTTGCCGAACTGCTCTCCACTGCGGTCGGTAGCCAGCAGATCGACTACATGTACGCCTACCCCTCCACCCTGAACGGCTCCAACATCATGATTTTGCGATTCCAGGACGTGGACAAAGCCATCGAAGCCCTGAAGGCCACGAACTTCAAGGCCATCAGCAAGGAAGAACTGCTCGGGTAAGCCATGGTCAAGGTAAACGGAGTCGACGTGGACACGGCGGGTCAGACACTCGCCGATTATCTGGCTACGACAGACTTTGACGTAAAACGCATCGCCGTGGAACTAAACGAGGAAATCGTCCCCAAGGCGAAATATGCCGAGACGACACTTGCCGACGGAGACGTGGTCGAAGTCGTGAGTTTCGTCGGAGGCGGGTGATGAGTGTTCCCTCTCGGGAAGAATGGCGTGAGGCGCTTGTCGAAAAGCAAGGAGCCGCAGTCGTCGAAAAACTCCAGCGATCGACTGTCGCCGTGTGCGGGCTCGGCGGGCTCGGTTCGAACATTGCCGTAAGCCTTGCGCGTGCGGGCGTCGGCAAGCTCATCCTCATCGACTTTGACCGGGTGGAAATCACCAACCTGCAGCGTCAACAGTACAAGTTCCTACAAGTCGGAAAAACGAAAGCGGAAGCCCTCGCCGAAAACCTCCGCGAAATTTCGCCCTACGTAGAATACGAACCCCACGTGGAACGCATCACGGCAGAGAACGCCGCGGCGCTCGTAGGTGCCGCCGATGTCGTGTGCGAGGCATTTGACAACGCCCAGGCGAAGGCGATGCTCGTCGATACTGTCCTCGGCAGCTTCAACAACAAGTTTCTCGTAGCGGCATCGGGCATGGCTGGCTACAACAGCGCAAACGACATCAAAACACGCAAAGTCGGCAAGCGTTTTTACCTATGCGGCGACGCCGTGAGCGAAGTGAACGACGCCATAGGGCTCATAGCCCCGCGTGTCGCCCTCTGCGCCGCCCACCAGGCACTCATGGCAATCCGCCTTCTGTGCGGAATGGAAGAATAGGAATCCTTCTTTTTTTCTACATTTATCTTCGAGAAAAGCAATAGACTCCATGGGGCATTTGCAATGAACGAAGACAAGCTGATTATTGGCGGGCACGAATTCAACTCCCGTTTTATTCTAGGTTCCGGAAAGTACTCCCTTAAACTGATTGAAGCCGCCGTGCGCGATGCGGGCGCAGAGATTATCACCTGCGCCGTGCGCCGTGCGAACACCAAGGACCACGAGAACATCCTCGACTACATCCCAAAAACGGCGACACTTTTGCCCAACACTTCCGGCGCACGCACCGCCGACGAGGCGGTCCGCATCGCACGACTCGCTCGCGAACTCGGCTGCGGCGACTTCGTAAAAATCGAGATCATGCGCGACACCAAGTACTTGCTGCCCGACAACCAGGAGACCATCAAGGCAACCGAAATCCTTGCCAAGGAAGGCTTTGTGGTACTCCCCTACATGCACGCCGACCTGAACGTGGCTCGCGACCTAGTGAATGCAGGCGCCGCCGCCGTAATGCCCTTGGCCGCCCCGATTGGCTCCAACCGCGGGCTCGTGGCAAAGGACTTCATCCAGATTCTCATCGACGAAATCGACCTCCCCATCATCGTGGACGCGGGCATCGGCAAACCCTCACAAGCTTGCGAAGCCATGGAAATGGGCGCCGCCGCCGTGATGGCGAATACTGCACTCGCCACCGCAGGCGACCTCACGCTCATGGCAAACGCCTTCAAGCAGGCCATTGAAGCAGGCCGCAAGGCTTACCTCTCCGGGCTCGGCCGCGTGCTCGTCCGTGGCGCTTCCGCCAGCGACCCGCTCACAGGGTTCTTGCGGGACTAAGAGGTTTGAGCCATGGCAGACAACCAATATTTCGTTGATTCCGAATTTCTATCGCCGGCAGCGCTCGAACGCAAGCACCGCATTGAAAACGACCCCTCCGTGCGCTCGAACTTCATGGAATACATGAAGGGGATGGACGTCATCCAAACCGACATCCCCCAAAAAGTGCTTTCGCAAATGGACGCATACGACCCCTCGCGCTATACCGCCCGAGACGTTCAGCGGGCCCTCGAACGCGAAACCTGCTCCATCGAAGACTTCAAGGCGCTGCTCTCCCCTGCAGGCGCCCTCTACTTAGAGCAAATGGCACAACGCGCAAAACTCGAGACTGCGAAGCACTTCGGCAACAACGTCTACTTCTTTACGCCTCTCTATATTGCGAACTACTGCGAAAACTACTGCATCTATTGCGGATTCAACTGCTACAACCATATCAAGCGCGTCCAGCTCAATATGGAGCAAATCGAGCACGAGATGAAGGTCATCGCCGACAGCGGCATGGAAGAAGTGCTCATCCTCACCGGCGAGAGCCGCGCCAAGAGCAGCGTCGAATACATCGGCGAAGCCTGCAAGCTCGCCCGCAAGTACTTCCGCCTAGTGGGCGTCGAAGTGTACCCGATGAACGTGGACGAATACCGCTACCTGCACGAATGCGGCGTGGACTACGTGACCGTATTCCAGGAAACCTACGACAAGGTGCGCTACGAAAAACTCCACCTGCTCGGTCACAAGCGCATTTACCCCTACCGATTCGACTCGCAGGAACGCGCCCTCATGGCGGGCATGCGCGGCTGCGGATTCTCGGCGCTTCTCGGTCTCTCGGATTTCCGCAAGGACGCCCTCGCGAGCGCCCTGCACGTGTACTATCTGCAAAAAAAATACCCGCACGCCGAGATGTCGCTCTCGTGTCCGCGTCTCCGGCCCATCGTCAATAACGAAAAAATCAACCCGCTGGACGTACACGAGAAGGAACTCTGCCAGGTGCTTTGTGCCTACCGCATCTTTATGCCATACGTGGGCATCACCGTTTCGAGCCGCGAAAGCAAGGAATTCCGCAACGGCATCGTGAAGATTGCCGCCACCAAAATTTCGGCGGGCGTCTCGACGGGTATTGGCGACCACGAAAGCAAGTACAAAAAAGGCGAATGCAAGCCCAAGACGGGCGATGCCATCGCCGAGGCGGAAGCCGAGAAGGCTGGCGAAGGCGACGAACAGTTCGAAATCAACGACTCACGCAGTTTCGGCACTATGTACGAAGACATCAGTGGCGAAGGCCTACAGCCAGTGCTGAACGACTACCTGTACGTATAAGAGGTCTCCATGTCATTCAACAAATCTATGCTCGACACCACGCTCTATTTTATTACCGACAGCACCTGCGTCCCGCCCGAAAAATTCCTCGCGACGGTCGAAGCCGCCTGCAAAGGGGGCGCAACACTGGTGCAGCTCCGCGAAAAGGACCGCCCGACCCGCGAATACATGGAATTGGCCCGGGCGACCCACAAGGTCACCTCACGTTACAACATTCCGCTCATCATCGACGACCGCGTGGACATCGCGCTTGCCATTGACGCCGAGGGAGTGCACGTGGGGCAAACCGACATGCCCGTGAGCGACGCACGACGCATTCTCGGCCCAAATAAAATTGTAGGAGCCACCACGAAGACCATCCCGCAAGCGCTCGAAGCGGTTGAACAGGGCGCAGACTACCTGGGAGTCGGGGCCATCTACCCCACGACTACACACGTAAACACGGTCATCACGCCTGTCGAGACCCTCAACGAAATAGTGAAAGCCGTCCCCATCAAGGTGAACGCCATCGGCGGACTCAACAAGGGGAATATCGGCGTACTGAAGGGATCGGGAATCGCGGGCATTTGCGTGGTATCCGCCATCATGAAGGCGGCAGACCCTGAGGCCGCCACCCGCGAACTTAAAAAAGCCTACCTCGCGCTCTAGCGGAACGACGCCGTCAAGGTCGTCACTTCGCCCGGATTGAACGTGCGCATGGCATCCGTGACACCATCGCTCCATCCCGAGAACACGCCACCCGAGGTGGCGACCGCAGTCACCGTCACCGGCACATCGCGGAAGAAGTTGACCTGCAGCGAGTTTGCATCCAGTTCTAGGTTGTGCACCAAGATATGCCCGCTGCCCTGCACCGAGAGCGTCACGGGAACCGTTTCGCCCAAGTTGAAGTAAGTCTGCATCTCGCTTACAATCGTCTGCTGGCGGGTCTGCGCAAAACTCTTGATCTTTTCTAGGTTGTTTGATATCGAGGACGCGTCCAAACCCCAGAATTCCAAATCCCGGGCCATTTCGGGCTGCACCTGGCTCTGCAATTCTTCAATCATCTTCAGCAACCTGGCCGGCGCAAAGTTCATGGAAAGCAGCACGCAGTAGCGGTTGATGAACGCCTTCTTGAAGCCTTCGTTCCCAAGCAGGCGAATCATGAGGATTGTATGCGGAGAGATGGAGCCGCTGGACTGCTGACCGCCCCACTGTCCCATGCCCATACCCATGCCATTCGTGCCGTTTGCATTGGTCACGTAGCTGAACACGTTGCCATTCTGGGTATTGTACGAGACACCAAAGCCAAAGTCCAGGTCGTACAGGAACCATTTCCACTTGCTCTTTTGGCTTGCGACGCGCCACTTCTTCATATTGTTGTGCGGCCAGTCACCGTTGTTCACAAACATTTCGGCCTGCATGTAATTCATGTAGTTGTCCACGTCGACCTGGTCGGCAATCTTCTGGTAGTTCGCGTCGCTCGAAAGCTCGTTGGTCTGGAGCCAATCCAGCATCGCCTTGTAATCGGTGGCGGAACCGGCGCTTGCCTCGTCCGTGCCGCTGGATGTCGTCGCGAGGAGGTCGATGTCATTCGGGTCGTAACCGTACTTGGTCTCGTAATAATATTCGTTGTTGCGTTCGCGCAAATCATGGATTCCGTAATACTTGCCGTTGTAGTACACAATCACGTAGCGTCCGCGCTGGTAATCAACGCCGAGCCCATCCGTCATCGCCGAGCCAATACGAATTTGTCCCTTTTTTAGTTGAAAATCCAGGTCTCCAACTGGTGTAAATCTAGGCTATTAGCGCTTCATTGTCAAGTAGTTTCATGCTCTTT
>NZ_FQYM01000012.1 GCF_900141705.1 Fibrobacter sp. UWP2 | reverse complement strand
TTGCTTGGTGTTTTTTTGCTGAACCAAATTTACAAGTTGGAGACCACCTTTTTCTTTTTGGTTGCAGAAATTTCAACTAACTTTGGGGCATCTTCGGCGATGTCAAGATGTATATTATCTAAGAAATGGACAAGAAACTGATCAGATATACCGTTGCATGCGTCAACGAGTTCGCCGCAAACAAGAGCCTCACCGAAAAGCAGGCTTTTGATTATCTATGCAATCACGGAGCGATGGATTTCCTTGTCGAATTCTACGATGTGGAGCATACGCTTTCATTTGAAGACGCCATCAACGACCTGACGCTAGTCAGCCAGCAGAACGGAGGGAAGATACAGTGATTCTCTTCCACGGTTCGAACACGGACATCGCCTAAATTGAACTGTCCAAGTGCCGCCCGAACAAGGATTTCGGCAAGGGGTTCTACCTTACCACCATTCGGGAGCAGGCTGTAAGGATGGCTCAAAGGGTGGCAAGAATGTATGGCGGCTCGCCCACCCTGAATATATACGATTTCGACAATTCGGTGGACAAACTGGGAACCCTGAACATCCGTCACTTTGATTCACCCAGCGTAGAATGGGCGAAATTCGTCATCACAAATCGAAACGCAACAAAACTGAAAGACCCGCAAGAAGACTCCAACATAGACGGTCGGTTCGACTTGGTCATAGGGCCGATTGCGAACGATGACTTGGCATTGCTATTCAATATCATCCATTCAAAAAATTTTAGTAATCTGCCATTTTATTGCCATCCATCTTGTAATAAGGCCAAGTATGCCTAACTACATCAGACGGAATATAATTTTCATCTGCCACTGATTCTTCCTTCAAGACATTCAACAATTTTTCTGCATTCATTTCTTCTTTTAAAAACAAATCCATATATATTTCATGATAAATTGTAATACACGAATCACAGTCTTTTTTTACTGATATTTCTGCAAAAAGATAATCGCATTTTATTCCATCTGTAGATTGGCAAAGAGCGAATTTCGCCCCATTATTATCTATATAAATAGGTCCCCGTTCAGACGCAAACGAATAAATGGATTTTACGGAAGAAGAACTTGAATCCTCGGGAAAATAATACATTTGTGCCGCATAATAAAAAAATAGAACATTTAACTCACCAACCCCACTCGCTTTTATTTGTAAAGTTTCTACATATTCTTTGAATGTTATATATTCTAGAGAACAAGGGTATAAAATTATTCGATTCTCTATTTTTTCTTCACACACATTATAGCGCAAAATAGACTTTTCCCCTGGTTCATACGTATACCTGCTATGGAACGAGTCCTTTATTCTCTCTGAAAAAATTTTCACACTCCAACGATTTCGGTCACCATTCAAAACAGCACAACTACTCATCACTAAAAGGGTTACAACAAGAAATCTAAAAGTCATCTTCGTTGCGTCTCCAAAAGAATATTGTACAAGCGCCTTCGGTTTCCAAAAGTTTCTAAAGTTTTTATAGTTTGTTTGCTTGTTGATTTTCTTTCAATAAATGTTTTTAAATCAGAGATTTCTTTCGCACGTTCATTAGGCCAGAATTTATTAAACTTATGATCTAATAAACGATCTCTTACTAGAGCTTCTTCAGCATCAATACTATTATTAAACATCAGTCTCATATTATCAGGTCCCATATAATTAAATTTTTGGTGAAGACCTTCATGCGCAATTGTTTCATAAAAATTTGCTGCTGATGTGGTGGCCGATTTCGCAATTTTTATATTGCCCAAATTATCAGTCATTCCCTCCGCATCAACAAATCCAGTTTTGCTGGTAGCACTTTCTACCCGAAAATATTCCTGTGTCATATCCACAGATATCGTTCCTGAGGCTAAGCCTTCTTCATTTCCTATATAATTAGCAACTCGATTTAAGAAATCAAAACGTTTGCCAAAATTATATGTTTCTTCATAAACACTCCATTGATAATTGACATCTGTTTGAAAGCGAATCTCACTCAGCGTTCCTCCTAAAACCGCTCCAATGCCTACTTGTGCAAGAAAGCCATTCCACCCCAACCAACTCCATTCGGAACGATTCCCCAAAGCGTTGTTTAAAAAATAACTTGATGTATAACCAGCAGCAGATCCTGCAGCACCACCAACAGCACCTCCAACAAAGGCCGCCGCCGAACCAGATTCCATAAGAACTCCAGCAGCACCCGTTGCCAAACC
The DNA here is from genome assembly GCF_900141705.1 of Fibrobacter sp. UWP2. Taxonomy (NCBI): domain Bacteria; kingdom Pseudomonadati; phylum Fibrobacterota; class Fibrobacteria; order Fibrobacterales; family Fibrobacteraceae; genus Fibrobacter; species Fibrobacter sp. UWP2. The sequence goes on along the minus strand of NZ_FQYM01000012.1, from coordinate 84,705 downwards.
ACCTACTGCGCTTCCGACTCCTCCACTAGCAGCTCCAGCAATGGCACCTACTGCGGCACCCTGTGCAATTGCTTTACCACATCCCACTTCATTTGCTCCGCTACAATTCACCGCCGAAACAGTCCCGCCAATAGCGGCTCCTATAGCGGCCCCCACAATGATGGCCGCAGTCACACTTTCCCCGTTTGGGTCTATATAGTTTAGCGGGTCGCCGCCATAAGTATAGGCGTTCGCAAACTGTCCGGCAGGGTCCGGCGTAAGCCATAGTCCAAAGAGCGGGTCATAGAATCGTGCACCGAAGTAATACTTGTTTATGTAGGAATCAAATTCCTTGGCCTGCCAGCGTCTTGAATCTTCAGCATCGTCATGAGCCAAGTCAATTAGTGCTCCGTATGGGTAATAGGCGTATGCGCTCTGGACTCCAGATGTATTTGCATAGCCCCTTATATTGCCCTGAACATCTGTCACAGGGAAATACGCTGCGCCATCTTTGCGGTAGCCGCCAGCAATCAAATCCTCCCGTACAAGAGAATAATCCCCACTTCCATCCTTGCGGTAAACGCCCACACCGCTCAGGGTCGCTTCTCCGTAACCGGAACTTCCGTCACTGTAGTTAAAATAGACGCGCTGGCCGTTTTCATCATAGGCCATGTGAATTTGCCCCGATTCCGAAGACGAGAAATCATCCAAATTTTCCAGCGAAATCCCCGATGGGACTTCAGGATATAACCGCACTTTTTCCGGCAAGGCCCTGGCATCCAGTTCGTAGGCGGCACGAGCATAACGGTCTAGCCACACATTTCCTGAAGCGTCGTAAGAATAATACTCATACGGGGTATAGCTTCTACCCGAAATTGTCATACCATAAGGTCGATAATACCCTTGATGGCTCTGAGAACCATAGTAATACCCTACAGCCTGAGATCCCTCGTGTTTGACAGTCAATCGTCCAAGTTCGTCGTAACTATAACTTGCATTTCTAGTTCCGGACATTTCCGTCAGACGGCCCAGATAGTCATAGGTATAGCCAGCATTTTCTACAACTCGGCCTACAGTTCCCGCATCAGCCCACACTCTTGCCACGGTTGACTGTCGCACAGACAAGGGATTTTCATACGATATGTTTTCAGAATAAAGCTCCGTAGAGCCGTTCCTATAGTCTAGTACAACGGGTCTTCCGTATACATCGCGCCGAACAGTTTTTGCAAACACCTCTGCTCCCGCGTCGTAATAATGTTTGGATACAACATTCCCATTTGCACTGTACGTATAGCTAGCCAACATGGAATTGCCTTCGCGTGTTTCAACGAGACGACCCTTGTAGTCGTAAGTTCTAGTCCTTGTTGACTTTTGCGTCCAACCGCTTCCATTCCATTCCGAATAGGTCGAAGAAGCCAGTTCGTCGGACAAGTTATAGACATAGGACAATTGTACCGCGGGAACATCGTCAAACAGATAGACGACCCACTGTCTTGACATGCGCCCAATGCGGTCATAGGACTTCATTTTTATAGATACAGGATTACCTTCACCGTCGTAGGCAATGATAGCCCCGACATCATAATCGCGTATTCCGTCCATCTGAGACAGAATGTTTCCAAGCAGCGAGCTGTTCAGGTTTACCCCGTATAGGGTCAATGTATCGGATGTCGGCTTTCCGTAAACTGTGCGGACTATGGGAGTAAGAGCTGCGGAAGCAATCGCCGTATTTGGGGCAGCAAAGTCATGACCGCCATGTACTTCGCCGATTGCGACAACACGCCCTTCGCCGTCATATACATTCGCCATAAAGTAGTTGTTTCCCAAAGCCTTCTGGCGAGCGTTTCTCGTAAACCTTAAATTTCCCAGGGAATCATAGGCATATTCCACCAGGCCACGGTCATTGGATTTTTTCGAGAGCAGGCGACCCATGGCATCATAGCTCATCGTATCCGCAAACGCAGGGTAATCCCTAAGATAAGATCGAATTAACCTGTCATAGCCATCATACTCGTTCATGACAACGAGTTCATTCTCGCCATCGTATGTCCATGTCGATACAGTCCTGTTTTTCTCATCCGTTACACTTTGCGTATAACGCCCTTCAGCATCGCGAGATATCGTCAAATGCTTTCCGCCCGGGTTCTTGATTCTTTTCCTGAAATTATCCGATATATTGTCTTCGTTCAAATAATCCAAATAGAGAAAGTCCGTCGCAACAGAAGCGGGCAAACCGTAGGATTCCTGGACTTGCTGCTGATATTCAAAAGAACGCCTCGCTATCCCCGCATTCCTTCCGAAGGAACCGGAAGTATTTCCATATCTCGGTTCGAATTCCGTAAAGGCATTACTCTCCGCATTCGGTTTGTCTGTAGAATCGGTTCCGTCGTAATAATTATTCGCCGCGGTCACACAGGCTTCGCAAGCCATATCCATATACCCGAATGCAGTCGTATCACGCACAAACGACATCGGCTCATATTTTGTTTTTCCGAGAGCGTCACTATATACGGCTGACACAATATACTTTCCGTCAGCAAGAGAATCCAGCTTCTGCACAGTCGAACCGAAGGCGTCCTTGAAAAATGCCGATGTAAACTTTCTCGCATTTGACTGGTTGACGGGATCAAGATAGGAATCGGTCTTTACCATTTCCGGTACGACATCGAGCGTCCTCGCCTCACAGGGAGCAAATTCAACGACCACATTCACATTTTCATGCATGGCCGTGATATCAAAATCAATCTTCGAATACGGCTTGTTTCCATAGACCTTAAAAAACTTTACATATTCATTTGCGGCCCTCATTGCATTAAAAGACGGATTTATGGGAGGCATTTTCGAAATAATTTCTCCATTGAGAACAACAACTTTTCCATTCACCGTAATCCGTTCTATCGTCGAACCGGCCTTGCCTATTATTGAAGCGGAAGCATTTTCACCTTCGTACAGGCTAAACGGAGAAGTACCCGACGGGGAGTTCATCGATACACGACCACTTCCCGTAATCGAAAAAGTCAACTGATATGGTTTAGGTGGCAGAAACTGGATTGACGGGAGTTGCTTTAGATTGTATACAATCCGGCCTATTCTAAATGTCATATTCTGGTTTTGCGGGTAAGCCAGTTGAAACTTGAAACCTGGTGCAGGCCTAGTTACATAAAGCGATGTATAGAAAGGTCCACCCCACTGGTAGGTGTAGTCTTCGGGACTAAACACCCCCATCGTCTGGTTCATCTTCATAGATGGATAATTTGCATAGACGGTTCCTTGAAATTCGTCAAAATACCAAATGCAAAGACTATCGTCAACATCGACCGGATTAAGCATCTTGACTTCGATATTACGGATTCCTCCAACTACGGGGTACTCTCTAGAATAATCATAAGCAAGGAGTCCCCCAGCTTGCGAAAATGTTCCCATATTCACAAGAAGGCCAGTCCCAATGCCGTTTGGTTCAGTAATAGAAACCCCGGCCCCGTTAAATGATTTCGCTATCCATCCTGGTCTCAAACCATTCGGCCCATAGACATCCATTCTGGTCACTTGTTTCTTCTCCGGACGTGTTTTTACAGTTCCGTTATACAAGACCGGACGCATCCAATTAAGCAATTCCGGTTTGGCGTGAGCAACATCGTTTTGCCATAGCTGTACCTGAATTTCACCGTCTATAAAGAAAGACGACTGGACAGAATAGGATTTTCCCCTATACAGAAACGGCCCCATTTCTACAACGGTAAGATAATTCGAATTCGCATCGACGATGGACCTCCATCTAAAAGAGTTTCCCATGTTGACATCGGCAGAAATAGGCTGTAGATAGGGTTCGATGTCCTTATCAAGACCATTAGTCAGATTTCCGAAAGAAATGCGTCCATCGGCAAAAATGGTAAGATTTGAATATGTTCGCGACATATATGTAAATTGATTTGCTTCGGGAAGACTGAGAACAGTCCCGTTCACCGAAAAAGGCACAACTTCCGCGTCTGACATATCTATCCAGCTGGGAAGCGCCCTATGAATTTTGCCATCGCTGTATCGTTGGGCAAAGACATCGGCATAGGAATATCCGACAATCAGGAATAGAAGAATTAGTATCTTTTTCATTTTTTCACTCCTATTCAATTACGGCATCCGCCTGTACGTATAGATTGTTAGCCCAAATCAATCCTTCCCACCTAGATTGAGTAGCAAGGCTCACGGATGCGAACGGAGCGACAAGAATGGACGCAAAATCAGAATAGACTCCGAAATACATTAAGTCAGTAGTATTCGTATAAAGAAATACATTTTCCGCTCCACCAGGAGAATTGTAGAGCCCCGCACGGTCAGCAATGCTGATACCGTTTTGTACCCACAGACGAACAGGGCCATCAAAGTACACCCTGACATCAGGTTCTACGACAAAGGAGTCAAAATAATATTCCCCTTCCTCAAAATGTATTTCCGAATTTGCATAGGCATGGAAATCCTTATATGCACCAGAAGATATCGTCGCCGAATCATTCACACCGACGATAAAATCCGTTATTCCTGTAACGAAATAATTTACAGGTATGTCCGCAATATGGACATCCCTATGTTCAATTTGTCCGTGCGTTGCACCATCCTGCATATACAGATTTCCACCTAAAGTAATATCCTCGACATTTGAATTGGACCGTAACAAGACATCCCCTTCAACAGTCATCTGTGCAAGAACATTTGCTCCTGCGCAAACCTCGACCGTTTCACCGACAACTTCATCGGCAGAAATCGAAGCCCGATCATAAAGGGCCATATATCCTGTAGCATAGACCTTGTGCCCTAACAAATTCCTATACGGTAAAGGGATATTCTCATTTTCGTCAACTCCGCTACTATCGTCATCGCTTTCATTCTTGTTTTCAGCAATGTTGTCATCTTCAACGAAAATAACTTGCTTATTTCCATATTCATCCTCCAGGAATAACGTATCGATTGAAGCCTTGGAGAAATCCAAATCAACACAGGTGCTGCGGAAATAGGTCGTTCCCTTGAACCACAAACGAACGCCGAACGGGAACTGAATACAGAATTTACGATACGAACTATCCCCCCTACTGACATATAGTGCCGTATCCAAAGCTATGCCGACAGGAATCAAATTGCTGTTGGTACTGACACTATATTGCAATGTTTTATCCGATGAATCCGCAGTCGGGTGCTCCCTAAACAGGTCTATCGTATAAGTCAAAGATACGCCATTAGCCCCGATGACATTTATTTCTATGCGGTTCTCTCCAGGTTCCAAATGAATTTCACTTGTCAAATCCTGGAAGTTATATCCGGGAGAAAATATTGAACCGACCCACGATATCAGTGCACCAAAGAAATTGACACCCTCATAGGAAACCTGGTTCCCGTTATGAAGCACCTGCACAGAAGCTACATCCAGCGGTTCCATCAAGGCAGGTGATATTTCAATGACAGAGTCATCCGACAATACCTTGGCCGAATAATTTAAAATGTATTGACGGAATTCGGACGAAATTGTTGTCACGGCACCCGTAACCTGAATTCCAGAAAGAGTTATATCAACGTCATCCGCCGATACATACTTCATTGGAACAATATGCTTTCTGCGACTTTTCGTTTCTTTATCCGATGCCCGTACAACAACAGCGGGGGTTCCATTTGAGCCAAAAGCCAAGTTGGCCGAATTCACCGTTTTATTTGACTTAATGAAAGCAGGGATACCAACAGAAAGCCATCGTGAATCTCGATAACTTACAAGAGTGAGTCCATCTTCGTTTTGACTATTCGCAAACAAGACATAAGGGATTCCATTCCGAACAGCAAAATCAAACGGAGCATCACTTTCTAAATAAGCAATAATCCGGCGTTCCTGTTCAACGGGTAATCCCGCAGAATTTACAATAGAAGCATCCTCGTAGGGAGTAAACTGGAGTCTATGTTCGGGAATACCATCTTCATCTTCCGTGTCGACAAATTCGCCCCTGAGAACCGTAATAGCAGTCTTACCAGTATTATCCACAGAGACATTGTATGCGACAGCAAGGTAGATATAGTCAGCATCGCCAACAATCTTAAACTGCTTCACCATGGTAAGTGGTATTGAATCATCCATAAAGACAAAATCTCCTAGATAATTCGGAAGCATGTCATTGGAAGCAGAATCCTTTGTAAGAGTCGGCCCCGCCCAAATACTTCCTGAGCCAGATATCCCAGATTCCGAAGAATCAAAAAGTCTCTTTATAATCAAGAATTTGGGAGAAGAAACGCTATCTCCATGTTCAGCAATCACATCATCCTTATATAGTTCAAAATAGGGATTTCGTGCAACATACGCCACATAGAGTTTTCCGCCAGGACCTGTTGTCAAATCAACGCCAAACACATCACCATTCTCTATAATACCCGGCACAACAGATGGAGGCGCATCAAAATCTTGCCCAAACACCGTATAGCCACCTATAGGCATCCATACATTGTTTATAAAACAACTGGAAGCTAGTACCGAAGGCGTTGTGCCATCATGGGCAGCTGTCTTTACATAGGCCGCACAAACATTGCCAGTTGAATTCGCCGACATAGCAAAATCAAGCCCGTATACGGAGGCATCAAAAATGTAACCATTGTTGGTCCATGTTTCTGAATTGCCAGAGAACAGTTCAGCATTTTCGTTGCTAGTAGAATCAACCATCAGGATTCGCGGCATTGAAAGCAAATAGCTGTTTCCACCAGACGTTGTTCCCGACAGAGCTTTAGACTTTTGCAAAGTTACCAGATTTTCAATCCATACATTTCCACTAAAATCAGCCGTATAGACTCCATCTGATGCAGAATAGACTATTTTCGAAGAATCGCCCCTATTTATAAACAGCGGCATTTCTGCCTTTCTCAAGACATTTCCATAGCCAACCCACCCGGAAGAGGCTTTCTGAATATGCACAGTATAAATCCCGACACTATCCGCCCCGACATCTATTTCCAATGTATATGAGGTATTGTTATCAAATGTAGCATACAACCCATCGGTAGCAGAGCAACAGTCGTAATGCCATCCAGCCGAAGCAGACTCTCCGTCCGCATAAAGACGATAACGGACTGCATCTTCCGAATTCTTTGGTTCCCAAGAAATAACTACATCCTCCTTGTTTCCGGCCAATACATATTGCAAGTTTCGATTAGTCGAAGACTGCAGAATCGGTTTGGAATCAAAAGATAAAGACGCCAAGTCATCTGAACCAAGAGAAGGATCGCTACATCTTGCATCGATGAAATCATTTTCGCTTACAAGCCGTAGACTACCGGAAACATCTTCACCAAAAGTCTTTTTGATCCGTCCGTTTCCATCCAGCGTAATATGCTTACCAACACCTCGATCATCAACTTCGGCAACAGGCATCCCGAAGTGTACATCATAGTATTTGACCATGGCTGCAGCACCAGCGGGAATCATCCGAATATCCTGCACACGAGTATTTCCCGTACCAGACAAGGAAACATTCTGTAAACCCGAATTCACTTCGCCTTCCCACTCGACATAATGCCATTTACCGGCTGCATTCCCATCTAAAGTCCAGTTATATTTCTGTATTCCATTAAGTGACAACGTAACTGTTGCAGATGTGTTGTCCGCATTTTGAACCCATGCGGAAAAACGATATTTACCTTGCCTTGCCTGCTTGACGACACCTGAAAAGCCATATCTCAAATCCATCACGACTTTTGAAAAGCGACCATTAGACGCACCTTCGCCATCGGTTGCTCTTCCCTGTAAAGGCAACAAGTGACATTCACTAGTCACTTCCATGCCATTTTCGTCACAACGATCACCAGGAATAACAAGAATTTCATCAAATCCGGCATTTTGCACCACGGCACGTTCAAAAGCAATTGAGTCATCATCAACTATCCGCGCGGTCTTGTTACCAAGAGCATCCTTTCGTTCTACCGCAAAACCATTCCAATATTTTGAGATTTCAGAATTCTTTTTCCATATAGCACTCGGGTTCGCATCAAGAGCCCAAGGAATTCCCTGGAACGAATTTCCATTTACGAGTTCCTCAGGATTATAAGCCCATTCTTCAACAAGGTGCGGTATTCCTATTGAGTCGTTTGCAGCGGCATAACGAGCCGCCGTAGCCTGAACTACTTTTCCCGAAGTGCAATTGGGCTTACATGAATAAGAAAGCAATGGGTTGCGGAGATGATTTTCATTACGTTCAAAAATATATTCTTCCGCAGAATATCTTAGCACCTGTTCATTTGAGGCCTCGTTTGAACCGTTTTCGTAGAATAATTTTCTTGAGGGTAGCCCATTGAGTGCTATATTGTACTCGGTCGAATCCTTACTCTTGACGCCCTTGATGTATGTTTCTATAGAACTGACAGCATCGACATGCAACAGATTCGGCCAATTTGAATTATGGTAACGAGTATACTTGGAAATTGAACTTTTTTCAATAACTTCCCCCACATAGGTTCTTTCAGCGCAAATTTTTCCCAGTCCAAGCCCGACATCACTGTAATCAATTGAGCACAATTCTCGTTCAATCATCCCTGAATTATCTGGTAATTCAACGCGAACGGTCGTTATTAAGGGTGTATTATTCACATAATCAAATGCGATATCTGGAGCCTTGTCAAAATTATAAACATACTTGTAAGAAAATTTCTTATCTACAATAGGGTCATGCACAGTTTTCTGTCCAACAAGCAGAACCCCCTTATTCTTTACGAAGGAATCATTTTTCTTATAGTAGATTGTCGTTGTTCCGGCTTCCGTTGTTTCGGCAGCTCCTTCAACAGCAAAGAAATCACCTATTGTATAAGACTCGTCAAAGATTTCGACCGTAGTCAGTCCTTGTCCGCTCGGGTTTCGGATATCCTCAAAGTGACTCCAATTTATATCAAGTTGTTCTTCGTTCCATTTTACGCCGTCCCACAGAAAAGCCTTGTTTGATCGTTTCTCTATATACCAATTCGAGCCAACAACCAAATGTTTTTCACTTTTGGAATCATCAGTATTTACTTCACCATATCTTATCCACCCACCATCATTTTGCCGCTCAAACAATTCAATATTTGCACCGGGGTGGGTTTCACTCCACACTCTCACATATTTACACTTCCACTTTACACCCCAACGCTTAAATTTCGGCCAACAAAAATAGGGTATTTCAATAATGTTGTCTACTTTGGGTCTTCTTGTCACAAAGAAATTGCTACTCCCAACAGCATCCCATTCCGCCTCTTCCAAAAGGTCAAAATCATCATGATGAACCATATTCCTATTTTCAAAAGGAATCCGCCAGGATTCACCATCCCAATCAAATAAAGTCAAGTCATCGTTGTCATTGTGTCGCATAGCGACATAATTATAACCTACAGCCTGCGCCCTCGGAACGCCCTGAACCCCATGGACATCGTAGTTAAGTAATTTTGTCCAGCCACTACCATTCCAATGATACGCTTCTGCTCGTTGTCCCCAAAGGCCCGTGGACTCCACGGCACCAAACAAATAGCCGTTCCCCCAATAATAACGATTATCGTCATCCAAGTCATCGTTGTCATAAGTTTTTTGAACAGAAATTCCAGAAGCCTCATACTTAAAAGAAAAAATTCTTACCCGGTAGTTGTTTCCCCAATCTGTACCTATATAAGAAACAGCAATGTGATTTTCCGACGGATAAATCTGAAGAAACTGATTATCCATACTCCCTTCATCAGCAGAAAGAGTGTCTATTACAAAGGAACCTCCCCAAAGAGTCCAAGGAACCGTTAACGTCAGGGTAGATTCGTCTGAAGACAGATTTCCCTTTACTATATAATTAGGGCCAGTAAGCACCAATTCCCTATCACCATCATCATGTATATAAGGCTTTACTAGCCATGTTGCACCATCCCATACAACAGGATACATATCGTAGCTAACGCCATTACCTGTCACATAGGCGAACCAGTTGTTTTTCGCCGTAATAAAATACCCTTTGTCATGATACGGCAGTGAACTTAATTCCTTTCGTATATTCCAGGCGCCGTTTCGCCAATAATAAACAACAACTTTTTTTTCGTTCTTGTCAACACCTAACAAATAGGGAGTTCCGTCCTCCAAGTAACCTAGCGACACATTGACAACAGGCAATTTCTCCGAGTGAATAGTCAACGGTTGTTTATCTATGGCCTGATAGACATAATCAAATGACACTTTTCCGCAGTTCGCCCCCTGAATTTCCTTCATCATGCCTAACGCGTAGGAATCATTCAAATACGCTTTATACACATTATCGTAGTATTCATATGATTCTCGTTTCGTTTCCTTTCCGGCGCCATTCGCCCACACTATTCGTGTCAATAAACGCTTGGTGTATTTTTTATTTTCGTCGGCGTCTAGACTTGGAGAAACTTTCAAAGCTTCATAACAGAAGCCTACCGTTTGCAGAATTTCGCCATCCATTCCATAAAGTTCTACCTTAGACAAGAATTTTCGTTCCAGGGGGTCCACAAACGCATCAATTTCATCATCAGCAGAAAGTTCTTCTTTTCCGATAGCATCAACCACTTCACCTTCAAAATCACCTTTATTTTTATCTGAAAGAACAAACTTTACATAAGAACCCATCGAGGAACGAACCTCTTTTAAGTATGTTTCTTTTGTATATCTGTTTTGAGAAGTCCAGGAACCATGCTTTATTTTTTCCTGAAACTGGTAATAAGAATATGTTAAAGAATTATTTTTCCAATCATAAATTTTAGCTAGGCTCCAAGAAACAGGATAAGGAACATCGTCCCCGTCAATAGACTCGCCCGTGTGCCCAAATGCAGGAAAACCTAGCTCATACGCAGTCGCTCCTTGCGCACTACAGGCTGTATCTAAAGCATTGGTCAAACAATAAGACATATCTCCATATTGGTACTTATTGCCCGAATCATCTGTCAGAACCCATCCAACGACAATTTCAAAAGTTTTGCCACTCAAAATTTTTGTTTCAACATGTCTTTCAACCAACCAATATGGCAAACCTTCAATCCACCATCGATTTCCCTCATAAATCAACTTATAACGAATCCCCTCTGCTGTTACTAGGTAATAAAAATCATCCAAAAGGCTCATCGAATGGTTGTTTTCGCTAACGATTTTAGCAAAACCCATAGACCAACCTAAACCAACCCAGCTAGTCGGACTCAAGTCATTTCGATTTTTTACACTCTGAGAAACATTACCCGAATAATTCAAAGCAAACGAGGTGGATACACCCCCTGCAGACAGCGTTGCAAGAGGAACACTAAAGCTAACCGTTCCAGATAAAGGGTTTATCCCACCATCAGGGGACATATATTTATTGAACGCTTCGCCCGTTTCCACAGATTGCGAAAACACAAAAGAGCAAAGAGCAAGCAAAGCCTGTAAGATTTTTGAAAGCATACTGTAAATATAAATTATGACAAGCGGCAAGGATTGTAAATTTAATTCACCACATTCCTATATGCAAAAAAAAGGATTAAAATTATTTATTTATTATCTGCTAGACTTTTTTTTCACCACTTATAGAAAAATTTTTTCTGGAGTTTTATGGGCTAAGCCACCAAATGTGGATGTATTGGCATACCCGACTAGGGCTGGTCATACAGAAAAAAACTCCTGTCTGATATCCAATCAGGCAGGAGATTCGTTGTTCATGTCTTGTATTTGATTGTTATGCGGCATTTTCCTCGTCCTTCGTTTCGGTGGGGATTTCGATTGCCGCCGTTTCGGGTGTTTCCGGAGTCACGGTAATCTTGCCCCTTCCCTTGCGAAGTTTCAGGTGGGCCTTCTTATGGTCGATGTGGCTGTTCACGGCCTTATTTTCAATTCAGAATTGTCACTACTTGCCACCTGATTTTTCGCCGGCCAAAAATCAACATTCATTTTAGAATCTGATGAAATATCCTCAACAATCGCGCTAAATCTAGTTCCAAGCAAAACTTCCTTATCTTTGGAACAAGCTGTAAAGATGCCAACAAGAAAGCCTCTTTCATTATATATCGGAGAGCCACTCATCGCATGAATATCAGGAAAGACATTTTTTCGCTTTGGATTTGACAAATCATAAAAACCATATCCCCTATTGAATGGTATGGCTATATGGAGTTTGGGATCTAATCCATATTTTTTATAAGTTGCTAGATCCGCTTCCGGCGATGAATATGAATACGATCTACTCTTGATATACGCTTTTCCCTTATATCGAACAGCCTTGCATCGGGACGAGGGAAAACCAACAACTGTATAGATTTTTGCAGTAGGCAGAGCGTTATAATTGGAGAGTCTAAGACCTATATTCTGAAAGCCTATGATAATTTCATCTGCAGCAGGAATTAAGGCCCAATCTTTGTCATCCTTATTTCTTATAATAGATGGAGCAATAGATAAAAGCCTAGTCCCTTCTAAAGACATATAAATTGGTTGCACTATTTTTGTAGAACCAGGGCAAGGTACCGCCAAATTCATTTCATCGGCAACATGAGCTGCAGTCAGCAAGAATATCCGACCACCAAGCGGAATTATCGAGGCCGTTCCGCACGAAATAGGCCGATTATGGTTATGGCCTGTAGCATTGATATTGGCGAATAGTTGAACAACATATTGTTCTAGGTACATTCTTTCTATAGGCATCCGCTGTAATGCCGGGTCAGCAATTCCATAAACTCTAGTTGTTTGTTTACCAATTTTCATACAAAAATCCTTTTGTAATTCCTAGCACATAAATTATATCATTTTAGAAAAAAAGACAACGAACCAATAAATGGTCTTAAAATTCTTTTTCAATCAAGCCCGGGCGTTGCGGGCTGGCGTCTGAAGCCCGCAGTGGGGGTGCGCGGAAGACCCAAAGGGGCTGAAGCCAGGGGGATTCCTCCCCCTCCATATACAAAAAGGGCCGCATCGCTGCGGTCCTTTTTAATGCTTTGAGATCCTATCAGGGCTATGCCTGGATTCTATCGCTTCGCTCCAGAATGACAGCCTCCGCTCAGGACAAGAATGTATGGCGGCTCGCTCACCCTGAATATATACTTTGTAAATGCTGCTCCAGCAAATGCCCCAGCACCATCACCTAAACGGTGAAGGTGCTCGGCCAAATGTTCAGGCATCCTGTTCAACTTGTAAAAGACACTCCGGCAAAAGACAGGGCCGTTTTGCACAAGTGACAAAACCGCCAGGACATTTGCCCCCGCTGCTTTACACAAGTGACATTGTAACAAAAGCAAAAGTTCAAGCAACACCCCCACAATGTAAAAGCCGGGTAACGTATATTTTCTTTCGCAAATTCCTCTAAGGGGGTAAAAAAAATAGGATGTTCCAATTTTTAGATTTGAAATAACCACAAATCAATGTTGTAATGTCAATAGAACAACTAAAAATTTCGTGTAAAAAAAATTGATTACACAAAAATCGGGGGTTATTTAGAGTTTTCGGACGTTTATTCCACCGAGAATGTCGCCTTCACGTTCCCCTTGCCGAGGATTTCCTTAAGGCGTTTCTTGTTCACGTTGTCGATACGGGCGAGGCGCGTGAAGTTCCAGGAATTCTTGTCGTAGTAGATGGTGATGGAGTTGCCCTGGTAAAGGATGATGTCGCCTGCGTCGGTGTCGATTTGCTTGTCGTTACGCGGAAAACTGCGCGGCAGGTCGGCCACCTTCTCGAAACTGCCGTAGTCGTGCATGTTGAGCGTGAGGTCGCCCTGCGCAAGGAATTCGGCGAAGGCCTCGGCCGAGGAATTTTCTTCGAACGTTGCCGTGAAGGCGGTATCGTTCACATGGATTTTGAGTTTCACGGGTGCCTCCCCCACTTTAGATGTTGAACCGGCCGATTTCGACGTTTGGGTTTCAGGTTGCGTCGAATGGCTCGCCGCATCGCTGCAGGCGACCAGAAAGAACAACGCTATAAGGACAATGTTTCGCATATACACAATATAAATAATTGCGCAAGCAATTCAAAATACTTATTTGCTATGACTCACTATGCCTTTTGCGCATAGTGAACCGCCAGCGAGAACCGAAACAAGCGTCAAAACGGCACCCACAACTAGGACGATCGAAACACTTGTGGCGATGTCCCCCATGCCGACCAGCGGAGAAACGATTCCGCCCATCAAGAAGCCCGATGCCCCGATGGCCGCTGCAGCGGTACCTGCATTTGCGCGTTCGGCGTTCAAAGCCAAGGCCGTTGCCGGAGGCTGGCTCATGCCGAACATGAACGTAAGCCCCATGAAGGCGACTTGCAGAAGCGGGAGTAAAGCGTGCGTCATGAGGGCGGCAGCAACTGCAATCGCGAAAACGAGCATCCCCGCGCCCGCGATTTTCAGGGCCTTGAATTCGCTGCCGACTTTACCCGACAAGGCGCAGCCAAACGCCGTAAACAACGCATTCAACGCAAAGCACAGACTAAAGCCGACAGGCGAAAGGCCGTAGATTTTTTGGTAGATAAAGGGCGAAGACGCGATATACCCGAACAAGATAATCATTGGGAAGGTGCATACCAAGAAATATGAAACGTAGGTGCAGTTCTTGAATACCTTTGCATACAAGCTAAAGCTCGCAAAGACAGATTTTTTGCTGCGGCGTTTTACCGGGAGCGATTCCTGGAATTTCCCTGACATAAAGAGCAGCAATGCGCCGTACAGAAGCAACACAGCAAAAGTTCCCTTCCAGCTCATGAAATTCAGCAAGAATCCGCCTAGCACCGGGGCTATAATCGGGGCGACTCCGTTCACAGCGCTCACCATCGCAAGGAACTTGGTGAGGACGGGACCACGGTAGGAATCCGCTGAAATGGAACGTGCTATCACGATTCCGCCGGATGCCGCCATGCCCTGCAACAAACGAAACACATTGAAGGTTACGATATTCGGCGCGACAATGCAGGCGAGAGTCCCGCAAACAAAAAGCAACAGACAAACTAGCAACAACTTTTTGCGGCCGTACTTGTCGCTCAGCGGGCCTACAAAGAGCTGCCCCACCGAAAGTCCGAGCATGCTCATGGTGAGGCTAAGCTGTGCCATCGAGGGGCTTGCCGCAAAGTAATCGGCAAGGCTCGGGAGGGCCGGCAAGTAAAGGTCCGTCACGAAGGGGCCAAATGCCGAAAGCAGCCCAAGCAACAGCATAAGGAAAGTGAATTTCTGTTTTCCGCTCATAAATTCCTCTTGACGAAACCGCATGGAATCGCCATAAAAAAAGCCCGCAAAGCCTTACAACTGGACTTATGCGGGACCGCTACACGTTGATTTCGCAAGCGAATTTAGGAAAAAATTTTTCCGTTGGCAAGTTCTTGACAAAGGCAAAAAAAATAATTTTATCTATCTTTTCGATTGTGACAGGCATCGAAGAACAATTCAACGGCAAGAAACTTCTTGTCAAGAAACTCGTTCCTTTCGGGTTCACGAAGGAAGGGTCTAACTATGCGCTCGTCCGCGAAATACTTGGCGGGCAATTCCGTCTGGAAATCAGAGTGGGACGGGGCAAGAAAGTTTCTGTCAAGGTATTCGACAACGATTTCGGTGAAGAATACCTACTGTTTTCGGTGCTGTCAGTGCAGGGGGCCCTCGTGGGCCGCATCCGCAAAGAAGTTTCCACTATTACGTATAAATTCATCAGCGAATGTTTCGAGACGCAGATTTTTAAAAGGAAATCAGCAAACGACCTGATTGGCTACGCGGAGCAAAAATACGGAGACAAGCCCGAATATCTGTGGGCACGGTTTCCGCAATTTGCCGCCATCCGCAAGCACGAAAACAAGAAATGGTATTGCCTGTTGGGGACTGTCGAAAAATCAAAAGTTGGCCTCAAAGGCGACGAAATTATCGAAGTGGCAAACTTCAAAATAGTCCCGAAGGAATTGCCGGAACTCCTGAAAAAGCCCGGCTACCTCCCCGCATACCACATGAACAAGAAAAGCTGGGTAACGGTCATTCTTGATGGGACCGTGCCGCTAACCGAAATCAAGAAATTGCTGGATAAAAGCTACACGCTGGCGTGAAAAAGCGGCCCGCAATTCGCAGGCCGCTTTTTGTTTAAGCGATCACTTTTACTTCAAGTTTGTCTTGAAGAATTCGTTCAGCTTTTCGAAGGGGATTTTTTCCAGGTTGTCGTAGAGGTCCACGTGGGAGGCTCCGGGGATGACGAGGAGTTCCTTGTTGCCGACGGTCTTGCTCCAGTTCTTGGTGGCGTCGAGTTTTGCGGGGACGTTTGCCTTCTTGCCGGTCATTTTTTCGAATGCGCCTTCGCCGAAGTAGCGGCTGTGGGCCTTTTCGCCATGGATGATGAGCACCGGGTTACGGATTTCGTCGGCGTATGCGAGGAGCTTTGTGTTCATGAGCGAGGTGCCTGCGGAAGCGGCCCAGCCCTTGTTGCTGTTGAGGGAGCGCTTGTGGTAGCCGCGCGGGGTCTTGTAGTAGGCGAAATAATCCTTGACAAAGTAAGGAGCGTCGTCCGGGAGCGGGTCAATGACACCGCCGGCCAGGTCGTACGTACCGTTCTTGAAGTCCTTGGTGCGCTGGGCCATCAGTGCCTTGCGCGCTTCGTTACGGGCGTCGGCGTTGTTTGCGGAATCGAAGTAGCCGTTTGCAGTCACGCGACTCATGTCGTACATGGTGGATGCAACGGTCGCTTTGACGCGGGTATCGATGCCGGCAGCGTTAATCGCCATGCCGCCCCAGCCGCAAATGCCGATGATGCCGATGCGTTCCGGGTCAACATTGTCGCGGGTCGAGAGGAAATCTACAGACGCCATGAAGTCTTCGGTGTTGATGTCCGGGCTGTTCATGTAGCGCGGCTCGCCGCCCGATTCGCCGGTGAAACTCGGGTCGAACGCAATGGTCAGGAATCCGCGTTCCGCCATCTGCTGGGCGTAAAGGCCGCTGGACTGTTCCTTGACGGCGCCGAACGGGCCCGAGACTGCGATTGCCGGGAACTTGCCGTTCACCTTGAGGCTCGTGTCCTTGGGCACGAACATGTCGGCGGCGAGTTCAATGCCAAAGTGGTTCTTGAAAGTGACCTTGGAATGTTCGACCTTGTCGCTCTTGGGAAAAACCTTATCCCATTCGGCGGTGAGCGTAAGCTTGTTCATATTTTCTTCCTTTGTCTGTTGTGCTGCTTCTGTTGCGGACTTTGTTGTCGACAAGGTCCCTGATAAGGTTGGTGAGCCTGTTGAACCAGTCGAAGGGGCTTTTTCGGGGGAGCATGCCATCAGGGTGCATGCGGAAGCCACGGCAAGCGCCGCTTTTAAGAATTTGGATTTCATGATTTATCTCCTTGCTGTTAAACTTTCTTTCCCATGGCGAACGCCTTTTTCAGGAGCGCGGAATTCTTCTTGACATCGCCTGCGCTTTCGGCACCCGTGGCGCAGAGGGCGCCCTTAAGTTTCACGCCATCGAAACAAGCGATCCACCCGCCAATGCCGCGCTTCGCGATGTTCATGGCCTTCGCGTCGGTGTCGGCAGCAGACGTGAGCAAGTAAATCTCGCGGAACTTGTAATCGCTAGAGTACAGGGAATTCGCGCGGTCGAGCATCGTCTTGAGCTGGCCGCTCATCTCGTAATAGTAAATCGGCGTCGCGAACACGATGACATCAGCCGATTCCATCTTCTTGGTGATGGCGGGAGCGTCGTCCTTGATGACGCACTTGCCCTTCTTCTGGCAAGCGAGGCAGCCCATGCAAAAACCGATCTTCTTGCCGCGTAGCGACTCGAATTCTACCTTGTTGCCCGCCTCGGCGGCACCCTTCGCGAACTCCTGCGCCAAGGTTTCGGAGTTGCTCCCCTTGCGCAAGCTGCTGGACAAGACCAATACTTTTTTCATAGGTTCCTCTCGGTTGAAGTCTTTACATGTTCAAATATACCTTCATTTTTTAGATATTGCAAATACTTTGTTTTCATAACTAGATATGCTTGTAAGGCATAGATTTAAATAGCATAAAAAGGCGAGGCTTTTTTTTCATCTACTTATCTTCGATCAATTCTATCAATTGTTCCTTGTTGGGTAACACAGTTTGATACTTGCTGGCAAAAATCTGCGAATTTCCTTCAGGCAAAGTAATTTCTACAAGGGAGTCCGACTTTTTCTTGCAAAGAACGATGCCGATAGTGTTATTTTCGTGCGGAAGCTTTACAAAGCGGTCATAGTAGTGCACATACATCTGCATTTGGCCCAAATCCTGATGCGTGAGTTCGCCAATCTTCAGATCCACCAACACAAAGCACTGCAGCAGCCTGTTATAAAGAACCAGGTCCACAAAAAAATGCTTTTCGTCCAGCGTAATCCGCGACTGCCGTCCCACGAAAGTATACCCCTTACCCAGTTCAAGCAAAAAAGACTCCAACTTGTCGATGAGCTTGCTTTCCAGTTCGGTTTCCGAATATTCGGACTGTTCCGGCAGTCCCAAGAATTCCAAAATGTAGGGATCCTTGACAATGTCCGCCGGGGACTCCACGATACACCCTTTTTTAGACAGTTCCCTCACCGATTCCTTATCCTTGCTTACGGCGAGCCGCTCATAAAGCGCGGAATCGAACTGCCTTTTGAGTTCCCGCAAGCTCCAATTCGAGTTTTTCGCCTCAATTTCGTAGAATTTCCGTTCGTCGGGATTATCAATACGCATCAGAAACAAGTAATGGGACCAGCTCAAGACGAATTGGTCAGACACTGTCTGACCAATTTGATAAGTCAGATAGAAATCCCGCATCTGCTTCAAATTCGTCGTAGAAAATCCCTTGCCATAATTTGCAGTAAGTCTGGCAGAAAGATTTTTGAGGACTTCCTTTCCATATTCTGCGCGGATGTTACCCTTTTGCTCGTTTTCAACAATCGAACGGCCAATTTCGTAATACGTGCGCACCATCGCCGTATTAACGGCAACAGCAACAGACTTACGGTTCTGTTCGAGAATCGACGCAATTTGAGAATAAAGAGCGTCTTCCCTATGATTAGCCAAATTTTTAGCCATATAGCCTCCATTTAGCCGCAAAAAAAACGGCTTGTTAACGTTTGAGGCGTTCTTGCAAAACCGACAAGCCGATTTAACGCAAAAACGCACCTCGCCTTAAAACAGCGAGATGCGTTCAGCGGTAATGTATCAAAATCCGCCAAAGTTGGCAAGGGGTGTAACGAAATTTTACATAACGAAACGGGTTATTCGTTCTTAACGCATTTGTACTTTAAAAACCCCTTTTTGAATGCCGCATAAAATACGAAAGTTTTTTCCAATTTTCCAAATGCAATCGTAATATATTTTCGGTCCTTGGAAATTTTCGTAACACGGCCCGCCCCATGCATTTTATGAGTTATCTCATCGTTCACCTTAATTTGTTTCAAACGTTCAAGAAGGGGGTCTTTCCTTTGACGGTTTCCTTCATCAGCAACCATTGGATAATCAGATATATCATTATCACCTACTATATAATCAATGTCCTCACTACTTTCCGCAATTTTCATAGAATCTTGCTGTCCATAAAACAGCTGCTCATATTCCTTGCGACGAAGTACCGTATCAAAACCGCCGACATCGTCTCCAGCGTGGAGGTCAAGGCCGGTATAGCTCAGGCTAGAATCTTCGTAACGCTTGAAGCTGAAGATTGCTTCATTCATCAAGCTGGCGTTGAATACATTGAGCGAACACAGCAATTCAAAATCCTTGACTTCAAGGCCCGTGACCTTCTTGAAAAGTCCCGGTTCTAGCTGAGTAATCACATCTTTTAGGCATCGTTCGCGATAGTCCGTCAGATACATGAACACGGGAACACGCGTCGCAAACTTGATAAGTTTTTCTTGAATTTGTTTGCGCTTCGCCTTGAATTCTTTTTCTTCTTCGGTAAGTTCCCGTTTCTGTTTTGGCGTCAACGGACCATCTTTAGTTTTTGCTTTCTTGACTTTCTCCGATTTATTGATAATCGTTTCGATATCCGAATTAAGACTACGGAATCCTTCAATACGCATCAAGGCTTCCATCGCATCAGGATTGTCCATCAATCGCTTAAGAGTGTCGTTATCAACATTTACGAGCAACGCGGATTCCCAACGGCGAGCCAAAAGTGTTGCAGAAGTTCCCGACATGGCAATATCAAGAATCGCCTCTGCATTCAGTTGCATCATGGCGGAACCGTCATAAGCAAGCACCGGCAGGAACTTAGTGAATTCAGCAACACGCTTTTCCGGGTCCGATTCGTTTATATCAAGCCTTGAGCTATAACTTGAAATTTGTTTCAGCGCACGATCTAGTGCAAAGTCAAACACATAGCAGTTTTCCTTGATAATCTGCGGATTACCCTTATCGTCCTTGATTTCCCAAGGAGATTGCACGCGGAATGCCGCTTGGAAATACGTTTCAGGGCTTTTCAGATTACGGAGCATGAATATGCCCGTCCAGGGGCGAACCGTCACACCTGTCGTGAGCTTACCGCATGAAAGCGTAATAGTCTTCGAATTGAGAGGATTCGCCATTGCAGCTTGCACTGGTTTGAGAGCCTCCAGGCCAATGCCCGCCTTTGTCCCTGCACACACGATAACTTTATAATCGTGATAGAAAGTATTTTGCCTTTGATCTATCAGATTCTTCATTGCATCGCATGCGGCAACATCGGGCAAGAACCACAAAGTGTGCGTCAAAATATTCAGCAAGCGCGTATCGGAATACGGCATGGGCGGTCGCTTGTCTTGTCCGAGTTTCAAGTCATCAACACTGGATGGCAAATAAGAACCACGAATCAAATCGAGCCATTTCTGCACTTCATTTTCGTGCTTAAATTTGGCATCTTCGCCTTTACCTTCCGCCTTGAAGAACTCGTTCAAATCGAATTCGTCAAATTCACCCTGACTTGCAACCTCACGAATACTTTCAGGAATCTTGTAAGTCATCAGCACCATACGCGGGAGAGCCTTGTATGGATTATATTTCCCTACCCAGGTTTCCTTGGCACGCTGTTCATCGGAATATGTCCAGTTAAATATCTGTTCTTCGATGAATTCACCGGAATTGAGTGCACGGAACGGCGTTCCCGAAAGATAGAGATAATACTTTGTCGTTATAGGCAAGAAAGTTTCATCCATCGCATTCGCGGCTTCCTTGCGCTGGAATTCTTCTTGGTCAAAATTAACCTCCGCTTCTTCGTCTTGTTTTTCGAAGAGATTCTTCGCATTTTCTCGCCATGCGCCAAAATGGTATTCGTCAAAAATAACTAAATCCCATTTTTCAGAGTGGATAAATTCATTTTTCGCCTTGATACCACCAGCATCATTACGCCCTAGCAGGTCTTGAAACGAACCGAATACTACAATCGGCTTATTCTTGTCCGCTTCTTCAAATTCTTCGTCTATAGAAAAATTGATATCCCTAGCGTCTTTATTCGAGATGAATTGCCATCCCTTAAAATCTACATGATGATACAGGTCATCAGCCCAGGCACTTTCCACCGCAGGCTTGAAAGTCAGAACCAAGATTCGCTTCAACTTCATTGACTGTGCCAGCTTATAGGCGGCAAAAGTCTTGCCAAAACGCATCTTTGCATTCCAAAGGAATTTTGGCGAACTCTCGGGCTTTTCCTTCAAAGTCGCCTTAAAGTAGGCGCTCGTTATTTCAACGGCACGTTCCTGCTCCGGGCGCATTTCAAATGTTTCGTTGCGATCTTCATCAATACGCTTGCCTGTACGGAGCTCCTTGATGGCGGCAAGAACATCTTCTTCTTTACAGAAAAACCATTCGTTTCGGTCTTTGCCTTGGTTCAGTCGAGTAAAACCTTTGCGTTCAAGAATCTTGTGAACTTGTTTATCAGTAAAGCATGAACCATCGGCGCACATTGCCGATTCCTTGAAGAGGATTTTTCCTTCAAGGCCTGCCGTGTGCAGTTGCTCCTTGATTCGGGCTTCGACATTGCGGTCTGTAAAGCCGACCTTGATGTAGCCACTAAGTTTCTCAACATCGGGGATTGTATAGGCATAGATGGTCGGGTTGACTTCAGGACGCTCCCTGAGAAATTCGTCTAACTGAACGGAAGGCATTATTGTTCACCTCCAATTTCTCCTATTCGAGAAGCTATATATTCCCACTCCTTATCATTAATATTCCATCGCTCTCGCAAAATATCATCTGTATAAGTTTGGTCATACGTACCCAAATCAGGAACAAAACAGAAATTCTTTTTTGTAACATCTTGAGATACGACTGTTTGTAGCAGAAGAAACCGTACAATTTTCGTGAAAATGTAAGACTTGTAATTTAACGTTTCTGCCTTTGTATCAAAAGCCCCCGCAACCAGCCAAGATTCAGTACAGCATTCTCCTGGCTTCGCAATTCTAGTATTGCCATCGTAATAAAAACCTACAGGTTTGGAAAAATCAGTCTGACCAGCGATGGGTGATTTTGGAATCAAAAATTTCCATTTATTGAGATAATGTAGGGAATCGTCGACATCCTTTGGTGAAGCGTAACGCAAGCCGATCTTTTGGATAAAATGACAAGGTATTCCTTTTGATACGGGTTCATAATTTGTAGGCAAATCAAATGGTTTTCTTGAAGAAATTCTCTCATTCAAGAAATCTTCATTCTGTTCAACAACTTTTTTCACAATACGAACAGCTTTATTCTGTCTTACAAATGTTTCATACTCATCCAAATATCTAGATGCCGATTCACTTATTTCCTTCGTTTGATTAACTACTTCGCAACGACCTTTATTATCTCTATCCCATAAGAAATAACAGGCTCCTCCAGCCAAATCTACTCCAGGAAAGACATCCTTAAAATTTTCAAAATCTACAAGTTTCCTTACACTTCGATCATGAAGCATTTCTGCACGAAATTCATCAAGTCCTTTTCCTCCAGTAAACCAACGAGAAGGAATTATCATCGTCAAAAAGCGTGGTTTCATCTTCTTCGCTTGAAAAACAAATCGCTGATAAATAGGTTTGGCACTCTTTCCATTTCCACCATCGCTCAATTGGTACGGTGGGTTGCTGATAATCACGTCAAACTTCATGTTGAAAATTCCTTCGGGGTTTTCAGTGTGAATCCATTCATAAGCATGCGTTTCAAGAGTATCTCCACGGCTATACTGTTCTTCACTTGCTCCGCAATACTTGCACTTGCCATTTACCCAAGTGTGGTTTATCCGTTTGAACCGGATATTTCCTTCGGGATTATCGAACTTTGATACAGAGTATTCGCCATTAGGCCACTTGGAACAATAGACGCTTCGGCGAGACACCAGACTCGTCATTTCGGTAATGGCGATTCCGAACAGTTGGTTGTGGAATATATGGTCTATGGAATTTTGCAACTGATTCATAAACCATTTTTCATCAGGCGAAAGTTTTTGACCATTCGCTTTTTTAGCATTTATCTCTTCTACGGCTTGCTCGTATCCCGGCATTTGATTCGCCAACAAACGCTTTGCAATTTCTCGCAAAAATACACCCGTTTTGCAACAGGGGTCAAGGAACGTTGTCTCGGTACTTTCAAACAGTTCCTGCGGGAGCATATCGAGCATGCGATTCACCACTTCGGGCGGCGTAAACACTTCGTCGTTGCTCAAGTTTGCAAGGCAACTCAAGACATCGGGATTATGCTTGTTTATCATCTTGCCATAGTCTCCTGTAATCAGAGGTGTATTGCGTCAAAAAATTTCCTTCGTCACTTGGCATTGCAAGTTCAGAGCCTTCACCAATGCGCATCAAATCCGCAAAGGTGTAGTCTTTGCGTTGCATAGTGTTGCCCCGCACAAAAGCCCATTCCGAAAACACAATCGGACAATCCGTATCGTTTCCGTTTTCATCGACTTTCATCAAAGACAGAGCATTTCCGCAAACGATATTACGCTCCAAAATGAACTGTGCCGACTTTTGCGTATCTTCGTTCAGGTCGCTTTTACAAACAGACTTGTAAGCCTTGTTCCAAATTTTGAAGAGACGGTTGCGACAGGTTTCCGCATTGTCTGCGAGAATATCAACACCATAGATGCTGGATAGAGCCAGCACGGAATTTCGCTCGAAGTCCAACGGGCTACGGCGGTACTTTTTCTTGACCACGTCAAGTTTGCGTTCTAGAATTTTTACGAGAAAGTTGCCCGTTCCACAGGCGGGTTCCAAAAATCGAGAATCAATGCGCTCGGTTTCCTGCTTTACCAGGTCGAGCATTGCGTTCACTTCGCGCTCGGCAGTAAATACCTCGCCATGGGCGGCGACGCGTTCCTTGGACTTAATCTGCGCCGAATTCTTTTCCGGCTTTGTCTTTTGAACCTTCACAGGACCTCGGGGTTGCTTGCCCCGATTCCCGTACATTCAATCCACAAAAAGGCGTAAGGCGAGAGTCGCGACCGTGCTTGCACGGGGATGACCGAGCCGAAGTCCTTTTCTACAAAAAAGGCGTGGTGTCGAATGCACTCACCGCCTTGAGGTAACGACCAAGAAACCTATCCAACGTAAGCACAAACGACCCACGCACAGGGTGCGTGAGTGTCTGCCCATTCTCGTTGGATTTGAAAATTTTGGTCGTTTTTCAAGGCGAGAATAAGAGCAATAACTCAAATTTCTATGCGCCCCAGACCGTGAGGAATGGGGCTATGTCAGTGGGAAATATATATAAATATGCGAGAGATGGATTGCCATGGGTTCTACGAACCCTCGCAATGACGTGTATCAAGCCCGGAATGACGTGCGAGGCAAGAGCAGCAGAACCGCCTGCGAGTTCTACTGCCGAGCCGAAGCGGTCATGCGCTTGCGCAATGACGAAAAAAAACGGTGACCCCGGCACAGTGGCCGGGGTGACAAATGGAGTGGGAATGACAAAAGCCCGGGGGTTTTAGGGGGCGGAGCCCCTTAGGCGAGGGGGTGGAGAGCAACGAAGTGCGAACCAGGGGGACACATCCCCCTCCCCCGTCAAATCATTCAGTTATTCCTTCCGAGCATTATTTTTGCAAATTCATACCTGCGGGGCTTGAATTTTATTAGTTTTCAGGTATGGAACTTCGAGTTTTGCGGTATTTTCTGGAGGCGGCGCGGTTGGGGAATGTCTCGCGCGCGGCGGATAATCTTTGCGTGACGCAGCCGACGGTGAGTCGCCAGCTCAAGGAGTTGGAGGAGGAACTGGGCGAAAAGCTTTTCGAGCGCACGAATTACGCGATTCGGCTGACGCCTGCGGGGGAACTCTTGCGGGAGCGTGCGGAGGACATCCTTTCGATGGCGGACAGGACGGTGCAGGATTTCAAGTCGCTGAAGGAAGACGAGGTGGTGGGTGAAATCGCCATTGCCTGTGCGGAATCGCGGAACGTGAATTTTCTTTCGAAGTGCATCGGGATTCTCCGGGACGACTATCCGAAGATTAAGTACAACTTATATTCTGGCGACAGCGAGCGCGCTCTGGAAAAGCTGGACAAGGGCATTTTTGATTTCGCGGTGGTTGTAGATAACGTTGATTTGGAAAAGTACAACTGTCTTGCGGTGCGTTCGGTGGACCGTTGGGGCGTGGTGATGCGTCGCGACGACCCTTTGGCCAAGCGGGATTTCATCGAGCCGAAGGACTTGCTCGACAAGCCGCTGATGGCGTCGCGCCAGGCGATGGTGGCGGATTTGCCGAAATGGTTCGGCGACGATATTTCGAGGCTGAACGTGATTGTGGGGCTGGATCTTTCGTACAACGGTTCGGTGCTTGCCAAAGAGGGCACGGGCTACCTGCTCACTTTCGACGGACTGGTGGATACGAGCCGCAGTTCGCGCCTGTGTTTCAGGCCGCTCATGCCCGAGCTCACCACCAACATGTACATCATTTGGCGGCGGGGCCAGCAGTTCACGCGTGCGGGCGAACTTTTCCTCGATACGCTCCGGCACGTGCTGGGGGAATAGAGAGAATTTATAATCAAAACCTTGAAAATAGATGCTTGGCAAGAGAAAAAAACTATAACTTAACATAAAATTATTGTATTGGACATTGGGCGAAATGGTGCCTATATTTGTGCGCAAATTAAACATCAACCCAAAACAAAGAGAGGTACAATAATGAATCAGAATTTTGTCAAGTCCGCCATTGCGGCAAGTCTCCTGATTGTGGGAACTATCGGTTTTAGCGCATGTTCTTCTTCTGACGAGCAGAAGAGCGAATCTTCCGCCAAGAAGGTTGAAAAGCAGACGCTCACCAACGTGTCTTACGACCCGACCCGCGAACTCTATGCCAACTACAACGAAGTATTCAAGAAGCACTGGAAAGAAAAGACCGGCGGCGAAGTGGAAATCACGCAGTCTCATGGCGGTTCCGGCAAGCAGGCCCTGGAAGTGGCCAACGGTCTTGAAGCCGACGTGGTGACGCTCGCCCTTGAATTTGACGTGAACGCCGTGCGCGACGCGGGCCTCATCGAAGATGGCTGGGTCAAGGAATTCCCGCTGAACAGTTCCCCGTACACATCCACCATCGTGTTCTTGGTCCGCAAGGGCAACCCGAAGAACCTGAAGGACTGGGGAGACCTCGTGAAGCCGGGCATCGGCATCATCACGCCGAACCCGAAAACTTCCGGTGGCGCGCGCTGGAATTACCTTGCCGCTTGGGCTTGGGCCGAAAAGCAGTACAACAACGACGAGGCCAAGGTTAAGGATTTCATCAAGAAACTCTTCCAGAACGTGCTCGTGCTCGCTTCCGGTGCACGCGGCTCTACCACGACCTTTATCGAAAACGGCCAGGGCGATGTGCTTCTCGCATGGGAAAACGAAGCCTTCCTCGCTCTCAAGGACTACCCGAACGACTACGAAATCGTAATCCCGAGCATCAGCATTCTGGCTGAACCTTCCGTTGCCATCGTGGACAAGGTGGTCGACAAGCGCGGCACCCGCGAACTCGCTACCGAATACCTGAACTACCTCTACAGCGACGAGGGCCAGCACATTGCAGCGAAGAACCATTACCGCCCCTCCAACAAGGCCATTCTCGACCAGTACAAGGAATTCGACCAGAACGTGAACTTGATTTCTATCGAGCACTTTGGCGGTTGGGACAAGGCGCAGGGAACGCACTTCTCCAACGGTGGCGTCTTCGACCAGATCTACGAAAAGAAGTAAGCCAGGTTGTCATTCTGGAGCCTCGAAGAGGCGATAGAATCTAGGGCCAAATTGTCATAGCAAAAATCCCTGCTCTTCGGAGCGGGGATTTTTTGATGTTATCTCATCACAAACCTAATCCCAAATGCGCCTGATGTTCTTGGCAATCAGCTCGTCGGCCATGTCCGTCAGAATATGCGGATCGTCGGCAAGTTGGTCTTCCAGTGCCATGTTCGTATTGACATTCGACAGGATTGCCTCAACCTTTTTGCGAGCCTGTCGGTTAATCGTCTCTTGCAAGCTGTTCTTGGGAACAAAACCGTAAACGAAATCGCAGTCAAGACCCGCCGCAATTTTTTTCATGGTCGAAATCTTGAGGTTGTTTTCATTAAGCTCCATCTTGGCGATGCGCGGCTGAGAAAGTCCTACGCGTTCCGCAAGCTGCTTGGCGGTCATTCCAAGGGCTTGACGCACGGCGGCAATCCACCCCTGCTTGGGCGGCTGGGTATCTCGAAGTCGGGCAAGATTTCCCATCTTGCGAGTGAGCGTTCTGAGCAAAATCAGCCTTTTGTTCATAAAACAACCTATTTGTTATAATTTTCTTAATAAATATAATAAATAAGTTGTAAAAATGCCCCAAAAGGCTCTTAAAAGTGTGAATATTCATACGCCACGTATTTTTTACAAAAGGATTGAATATATATTCACAAGAAAGAGAGCGTAGTTTCATTATGTATAATGTTATTAAAGATTATTGCGAAAATGAAAAGACAAATGGTCTGTTCTTGATGGATTTGCCGACGGGTTTTGGCAAAACTCATAATGTCATTCAATATATATTTGATGCGGTTTGTGATGAAAAGAATAAGGATAAAAAATTCTTTTTCATCACCAATCTTAAGAAGAATCTTCCCGAAAAGCAGCTTCGTAAGTTGTTTGAAAAAAAAGGAAGAAAAAAGGAGTTTGATCAAAAATTTCTCTATTTAAATTCTAATGCAGAATTAGCCATTGATGGCTATTCAAAGAATGCGGGTATAAAGGGTAAGGTTCCGCCAGATATTTGGCAATGGGATGAAACAAAATTCTTTTTTCAAGATCTAGATACTATTATAAAATTTCGAAATAAGAAAAAGACAGAGTTTTATGAAAGCGCGTCTAGCATTGAAAATACCTTTGCAACAAAAATAGAACCAGACTTTCGCCATAAAGTTGAACGATTGTTCAAAGACGAAATCAAAAATGTCGAAGGACGGCGTAAGGCCGTTGAATCGGACCCTCGTTGGATGTGGCTGGGTGATCTGTATGAGTCTACTAAGACGTATTCTAAGCAGATTATAATTCTTAGTGCGAAAAAATTCGTTACAAAAAATTCAACAATAGTTGACTCTTCATATCTTTTCTATACAAATGATATAATGAATAACGCTATTGTTTTTATTGATGAATTTGACGCTGCAAAGAAAGATTTTTTGGATAATATTATTGAAGATGGTATTAGAGAACAAGTAGATTTTATTGATTTGTTTCTTGATATCCATACAATTCTTCAAACAAAAAAATTCCAAAAAGTAATTAGTCGAAAATCGGATTGGTATTCTAAAAGAAAATATGGAGACAAGCCTGTTGAAACAATTATTCAGGGCTTTAAAGACAATGCGGATGAAATCTTTGAGGCTTATAATTTAGCTTTCGATATTAGAACTAATCGTGATGAAGATTTGTCAAAACAATTTTTGTTCCAGGATTGCCAATATCACACAATAACGAAAGAGAATAAACTCATATCAATATCATATGATGATAAAGAAGATTTGAATGTAATACATTTGTCGGATGAAAAGAAGAATGAGTCATTCGCTAATGTTCAAATGATGCTTTCTAAAATTCGCGGTTTTATTAACTTTTTTCAAATAGGCGTGAAAAGGCTTGCAAGTAATTTATTTCACAACCGTAAAGGAGATGGGGATTTTACGCTTGATGCGGCTGTTAGTACAATTTTAAAGCAATTTCGCCTTAAGGATAAACATATTGTTTTTCTGAAGAACCAAATTCTGCAAGATGCTCGAAAAAAAGGGGATGTTGGTTTTACAAAAGATTTTGATTTGAGCTTTTTTGTCAGAGGGCTTCGATATTATGCGTTCACGAATGATATTATGGACGATTTGGAATCCGTAATATCCATGTTTGCGTTTAATAATACTCCTGAAAAGATTTTATTAAACACCTGCGAACGAGCAAAGGTCATTGGAATTTCTGCCACAGCGACGATACCGACATCTATTGGAAATTTTAATTTGGCGTATTTGAAGGAGCAATTAGGACAGAATTTTCAAGAAATGTCGGAAGAAGATAGGTCGCGATTAAAAAAGCAGTTTTATGAAGAACAGAAAGGGTACGATAAGGTCGAAATAGTTGCAGAATTGCTTGGGAAAAATGTTCGAGGGCGCTGTGATGAGCAGTCGTGGGAAAAACTTTATGGAAATTCTGAATTGGCTAATGAAGCCTTTAAAAAAGTGTGCGATGCTGTTCCGGTGGACGATAATGGTTTCCATAAAGAACGTTATTATCGTATAGTTGAAGCGTATAAAAAATTCTTTGATAATAGCGAGATACATTCTTTTTTGTGTATTCTAACAACATATCCTCGTGAAGACAAGGGAACCTTGAGAAAGAATACGCTAATAGAATTATTCTCTCTTATGGATGAGGATGCCGAAGATAAGGTTCAATGGCTTACTACGGAGGATTTTGATAAAAAGAAGCAGGAAATTTCGGAAAGGCTAAAAAATGGAGATAAATGTTTTGTAATTTCTGCATATGCAGCGATTGGTGCTGGACAAAATTTACAGTATACCATCCCATCAAAAATCGAATTACGGAAGTCGATAGTTACTGTGAACAATATTCGAGAAAAGAATGACGAAAAAGATTATGATGCAATTTATCTTGATAATCCAACATATCTTTTGATTAATACCAATAAAGACAAATTGTCGCAAAAGGAGTTTGTAACATTTTTATTTCAGATAGAATATTTGCTGGCGTCCGGAGAGATTCCGTCAGATTTGGCTATGCAGCATATTCGCAAAGGATTTGATTCTTATGCGACACAACATCAATCCTATAAAAGCATAAAAAGCGATATTAATGTTTATGACTGTGAAAGTGTAAAGCTTTTGGCTACTAGAAATATAATCCAAGCTGTTGGACGTATGTGTCGAACAAATCATAAATCTCCCAGAATTTTTGTTTTTGCAGATTCGACTATCGCAGAAAATTTAGATTGCAGAGTTACAGATACCCTTATTCTAAATCATGAATTTAAAAAGTTGCTAGAACTTGTAGATAAAAAAACCAATCGGAAGGTTGTCAAAAGCTCTAAAGAGCTGATAGCAGCGAATAAGTCGGTTGCTGTAAATAGCTACATAATGGCAATTCTAAAAGAAAAGTGGACAGATATTAATGTTGAACGTTGGAAAACGTTGCGTGATTTTGCTCTTCGATATCCTACTGCAACGAAAGAAATTGTTGCAGAGAATAAAATGGCGTCGTTCTATGCGGAATTTGAACGGAAGGCGAATGTTCTGTTTTTTGGGCAAAAATATGACTATAAGAATGTATTTGTTTCGTATACAAACGGTGATCCTGATTGCCCTATGATTGAATCAGAGTCGGCGTGCAAACTGGATCGATTTATGCGTCGCCCTGGTATTAGAAAATTTTTTGAGGACAATGGTTACGCAACATCTTTCTGTCCTAATGATTACATTATGGTGCCAACAATGTATAACAACATATATAAGGGCGCTCTTGGCGAAGTCATAGGACGTTATATTTTTTCATCAGATTTGCTCAATATTGAATTAGAAGATATAGAAAACCTTGATGCGTTTGAATTATTTGATTATAAGGTCCCAGGAAAGCCTGTTTATGTTGATTTTAAGCATTGGAGCTTGAGAACAGATTTTGATAGAGATGCTGTGATAGATAAAATTTGTGAAAAAGCACATAAGTGTGGGTGTAAAAAAGCTTTAGTTGTAAATATTCTTTCCGAGAGAGAGCTGCCTTGTCATAATTATGAAAAGAATGGTGTTGAAATTCTTGCGATTCCTTCTTTACTTATTGATGATGAAAAAATGCGTAAAAATGAAACCGCTGTTAATGAAATCCGTAGATTTGTAGGAGCTTGTAATGACGCCGTTCAAAACTAATGAATTGAAATATGAATTGAATCGAAATACTATTGCAGAAAAATACGATATTTTTCTAGTAAAAAAGGATGCAAAAAGATTTAATCGTGGTTCGATGTGCCTTGACGTTCCTTTGATGGAAAAACGAGTCTGCGCCGTTCGCTTTGATTGCGAAAATACATTTTATGTTTTAATGGATAAAGGCGAAAATAATAGAGCGTTACTTTTGAATGCCCTGAATCAGACCGATGAAATTGACAAAATCTGTATTCCTCCTATCAGAATGCGAGATGTGGACGACAGGACGCTGCTTCAACTTTTGCTTAATACATTGGGGACATCTAGTAATGAAAGGCTCCGCATAAACAATCTTACAGGACATCTCTATTGTTATAATTCAGCTTGGCTCAAAAAGGATAAAGACAATAATATTGAGCAGGTGTCTTGTTTAGAGAACCTTGTTACAAAAGATTTGCGTTTAGATATTTCCGTTCGCACGTTTACATCTGGAAAATGCAGGGATCAAATTATCTTCACGCCTAAGCATCCGTATGAGTCCTATCCTAAGTATATTTTCTCTAGGTTTCAAACTATGGCAAGGAAACCGAAGGATAGCAAAGAAGAGGAATTTATCCAGAGACAAAAATTTCACAAAAAATACAATATCCCGTTTCTGAATATTGGCAAACAACGAGAATCTTTTGATAATTCTAAAATGGGAGTGGTTGCAGAAATAACACAGCGTTTTAATGATAAATTTAAAGGGTTGGCACATATTGATTTTGACGAAATTCCTGAATATAAATCAATAGAAAGAACACGTAGTTGCATTAATGAAGACAAAGCAACGAAGGCGAAAGCCCTAGAAAACAAGAAAATCCGCATAATTGATTTAGTTAAAGAAGCGTCAGAAGATTTCTGCGCAAAAACACAAGAAGTAGTTGAAGATCTTTGTGGGATAAAAGCCGCCATAGGGACTAATAAATCAAAAGAAGGGTTGAATATTTGCGTTGTTCTTGATCCGGAAAAATATAAAGATGTAGAAGATCCTTATAGCAAAAACTATGATGCCACAGTTCAGCATATAACTATGGGTGGCGATTTCAAGAATAAATCGGCCCAACTAAAATCTGTATTAAACGAACTTGTGATAAAATATGATATTCGAAATAAAAAACTTTCCTTGTTTGATTGGTCAAAAACGGGCTTTTTAGAAGATGTTTCTTTTGGAATGAAATTTAATCTTGATGACGAAAATGAAAAGCAGATATATTGTTTTCTGAAAATAAGACCTGATGGCTCTATGGAATTTGCAAAGAAAGATGCCTCAGATTTATTTGACAATGATGTGTACACGAAATGTTTGGAAATTTTTACTGGAATGGATGACGTTTGTGGTATTGTGATGAATGATAAGGGTGAAATCAATGTCATTCAGAATACGGGATGGTTTACTATTCCGGAAATATTCAAGATTCGAGATGAGTATGAAAAGGATCAGATTCATGAATTTCGTAGCAAAGCCGGTCGTGAAATGTATTTGCCGGGAATCACGGATATAAAAATGTTTGAAAAAGATGGCGATGTGTATTATTTCGTTGGAACTGTCGGCTTGGGAATGCAAACGGCAGTTGCGAATGCTGCAAATATTCGTCGTATTAAGTCGTATGATGATGCGCCAATATTTTTCGAACAACTACTTCCTTTGATGAATGTTGATTTCGTTCATAATGAAAGATTGACGGTAAGACCTTTTCCGTTTAAGTACCTTGCAGAGTGGGTTCGAATGAATTTTGATGTTTTGAAGGATGCAGAATAGAATTTTTGCGTTAGGGATAGTGACCCGTAAGGGCGGAGACTTGCGCTATTTGGTTCTAGATGGCGGATCGAGTCCGCCA
Organism: Fibrobacter sp. UWP2; assembly: GCF_900141705.1. Taxonomy (NCBI): domain Bacteria; kingdom Pseudomonadati; phylum Fibrobacterota; class Fibrobacteria; order Fibrobacterales; family Fibrobacteraceae; genus Fibrobacter; species Fibrobacter sp. UWP2. The sequence goes on along the minus strand of NZ_FQYM01000012.1, from coordinate 51,608 downwards.
TGACGCAAAGCAAGGCTCCGGGAGCGAAGCGAGTATAGCCCGACCCGGCGAGGGTAAACGAGCCGGGGAACGCCCATTTTTTGTCGTTTTTTACCCCGACATTTACACCGACAAATACCCCGACAAATGTGTTTTTCATTCCGACATTAATCCGACATCTTTTCCGACATTTAAACCGACATTATGCCCCGGCGTTCCCCGCCAGGCCGATTTCGGCGGCGTGTTCACGCATGCCCTCGATGCAGATGGCGGCGACGTCTTTCACGTCCATGCCGAGCAGGGCACAGCCTTTCAGGATGTAGTCGCGGTTGCACTTGGCGGCAAATTTCTTGTCCTTGAACTTCTTCACGAAACTTTTCACTTCCAGATCCAGGATGCCGTTGGGGCGCATTCTCGCGCAGGCCTGGATGATTCCGGTGAGTTCGTCGACGGTGAACAGGCTCTTTTCCATGTTGGTCTTGGGTTCCACCTGGTTTACGATTTCAAAGCCGTGTGCCAAAATGGCGCGCACGTCTTCTTCGGAAACGCCCTGCGCGAGCAGTTCCTTTTCGGTGTGCTGCAGGTGTTCTTCGGGGAATTCCTGGTAGTCGTAATCGTGCAGGTAGCCCACGGCCTGCCAGTGTTCAACGTCTTCGCCGAAGTGTTTGGCCATCGCGCCCATGGCATAGCATACGTTGAGGGAATGGATGACCAGCGATTCTTCGGTCACGTGGCCCTTGTTGATTTCTTTTGCGCGTTCAAGTGTCAAGCTCATCTAATGCCTCCAAATTTTCAGTGGTAATATAAATATTTCAAATTTCAATTGCATCCCTGTTTGTTATAGAAAAAATTGATAATTCAGCATAATTATTAAGTATTGGACGCACGGGAAAACGCGTTCTATATTTGGCGACGCTTATGAAAAGAAAGAGTGTTGTCATACCGGGCTTCGGCCTTACAACAGGGGTGACCCTGGCGATTTTGAGCGTGGTGGTGCTGATTCCGCTTGCCTCGCTGGTCGTGTTTTCGGCCCAGATGAGTGCGAGCGATATTATCGACGTCATCACGCGTCCGCGCGTGCTTTCGAGTTTCAAGGTGAGTTTCTTGACGGCTTTTGTCGCCTCGCTTATCAATGCGGTGATGGGCGTGATTCTCGCCTGGGTGCTGGTGCGTTACACGTTCCCGCTTAAGCGCATCGTGGACGGAACGATTGAGCTCCCGTTTGCATTGCCTACGGCGGTGGCGGGCATCGCGCTTACGGCGCTCACTGCGGATACGGGCCTTATAGGCGGCTTTTTCGCGAATTTCGGCATCAAGATTGCATTCACGCGCATCGGCATCACGGTGGCGCTAGTGTTTATCGGCATTCCGTTCGTGGTGCGCGCGGTGCAGCCGGTGCTCGAAAAGCTGGACCCCGCCTACGAAGAGGCTGCAGGGGTGCTGGGCGCAAGCCGTACAAGGATTTTCTGGAAGGTCATCTTGCCGGAACTGATTCCCGCCATCTTTACGGGTTTCGGGCTTGCTTTCGGGCGCTGCCTCGGCGAATACGGCAGCGTCGTGTTCATTGCGGGCAACATGCCCTTCGAAACCGAAATTGCGCCGCTCATCATCATGTCGGAACTTCAGGAATACGACTATTCCAGTGCGACGACGATTGCCCTCGTGATGCTGGTGGCGTCGTTCATCACGCTGTTCCTGGTGAACGTGGTGCAGAACAGGAATGCCAAGATTCTCAAGGGAGGTAGCTAATGAGTACAGTTACGCAGAGCAGTCTCCATCGTGATACGAAAGGCTCGAAAATCGTCAGGTATTCGCTGATTGGCATAAGCCTTCTTTTCGTATTCCTGATGCTTATTCTCCCGCTGATTACGGTGATTACCGAAGCGTTCAAGCAGGGCTTTGCGGTGTACAGCAAGGCGGTTGCCGACGATTACACCATTAAGGCGATACTCCTTACGCTAGAGGCTTCGTTCTTTGCGGTCGCCATCAATACGGTATTTGGGCTGTGTGCCGCCTGGAGCCTCACGAAGTTCAAGTTCAAGGGGAAAAAGATTCTCGCGACGCTCATTGACTTGCCGGTGACGGTTTCGCCGATTATTGCGGGTCTCATTTTTTTGCTCACGTTCGGCCGCCAAAGCCCGATTTTCCCGCTGTTGCAGGATGCCGACATCAAGATTGTCTTTGCGGTGCCGGGAATCGTGCTGGCGACAATTTTCGTGACGTTCCCGTTCATTTCACGCGAACTGATTCCGGTGCTGGAATCGCAGGGAACCGACGAGGAAGAGGCGGCGGCGCTCATGGGTGCGAAGGGTTTTACGATTTTTAGGCGCATCACCTTCCCGCATATCAAGTGGGCGTTCCTTTACGGCGTCGTGCTTTGTGCGGCGCGCGCCATGGGCGAATTCGGTGCGGTGTCGGTGATTTCGGGCCACTTGCGCGGAAAGACGAACACGCTCCCGCTCCATGTGGAAATCCTTTTTAACGAGTTCCAGTACGTGCCCGCGTTTGCGGTGGCGTCGATACTGGTGATGCTTGCCATTCTCATTCTGGTGGCAAGAAGCGTCATTGAACATAAGGGAAGAAAGAAATAGCCTTGAAAGGAGATTTTATGTACGTCGAACTCAAACATATCAACAAGCATTTCGGAAATTTCAAGGCCTCGGACGATGTGACTGTCGGCATTGAGAAGGGGAAACTCATTGGCCTTTTGGGCCCGAGCGGTTCGGGCAAGACGACGATTCTCCGCATGATTGCAGGGCTCGAGAACCCGGACAGTGGCGAAATCATTATCGACGGGAAGGTCATCAACGATGTGCCCGCGAGCAAGCGCGGCATCGGGTTCGTGTTCCAGAGTTACGCATTGTTCCGCTACATGACCGTCTTTGATAACGTGGCCTTCGGTTTGAAGATTGCGAAAAAACCCGCGAATGAAATCAAGGAACGCGTCCACGAACTCTTGGAACTGGTGGGCCTTTCCGGGCTCGAGAAACGATACCCGAGCGAACTTTCGGGCGGACAGCGCCAGCGTGTGGCCTTTGCGCGTGCCCTCGCTCCCAACCCGCAGCTTTTGCTCCTTGACGAACCGTTTGCCGCAATCGACGCGAAGGTGCGTCAGGAACTGCGCAGTTGGCTCAAGGGCATGATCCAGAAGCTCGGTGTCACCAGCATTTTCGTGACCCACGACCAGGACGAAGCCATTGAGGTGGCCGACGAAATCATCATCACTAACCGTGGCCGCATCGAGCAGGTGGGCACGCCTTACGAGGTCTACAGCAACCCGAAAACCGCCTTTACGGCATCGTTCTTCGGGCAGCCCAGCATTTTCAGGGACTATAGTAATTTCCGTCGCTTTGACATCCTCGAAAATGCGGAAAACGCGATTGTGCGCCCGGAATTTGTGAAGGTCACCAAGAAAACCGAAGTGCAGAAGTACAAGAATTCTGCAGAAGAAGGCGTCGTGGAAGAAGTAGATTTCCGCGGTTACGGTATCGAACTGCGCGTCCGCGTGAACGGGGTCTTGCTTACGGCGCGGCGCTCCTTCGATCAGCCGAGAATCGAGGTGGGCGAGAAGGTGGACGTGTTCATCTACCGCATGTTCGTGACGCAGGGCGATACGGCGACTCTGCTCGAAAACAAGTCGCTGCGTGAGCCGGTGGTGGTGATTTAACGAACGGATGCGGCTTCGTTATAGAAAAAACTGATAATTCCGCATAAAAATTAAGTATTGGACGGGGTTGAAATACCGTTCTATATTTGGCTGCGGATAAAAATTGTACGGAGACATGCTGAATGGAATTCAATACTGCTTTATTGCACCAGAATTTTGGTAGCGACCGATGTAGCGGTTCTACGCTTGCGCCGATTTACCAGGTGAGCGCCTTTTCACAGGATTCCGCCGAAAAACTCGAAGCCGTGTTCAACAACAAGGCTCCGGGTTTTGCATATACGCGCATCGCGAACCCCACGAACGATTCCTTTGAACGCCGCATTGCATCGCTCGAGAAGGGAATCGGCGCGGTGGCGTGTTCTTCGGGCATGGCGGCGGTGACTATCTCGCTTTTGAACATTTTGCACGCGGGCGACGAAGTGATTGCGAGTGCCGGGCTTTTTGGCGGTACAATCGACCTGTTCCATGACCTGGAAGCGTTCGGCATTACGACTCGCTTTGTTACCGAAGTGACTGCTGAAAGTGTCCGCGAACAGCTGAACGAAAGGACGAAGGCGGTGTTTACCGAGCTTATCGGAAACCCGAAACTGAATGTCGTTGACCTGAATGCCGTCGCGGATGTCGCCCACGAGGGTGGCGTCCCGTTTATCGTCGATAGCACGACGGCGACCCCGTATCTTGTGCATCCCTTCGATTTCGGCGCGGATATCGTGGTGCATTCGTCTTCGAAGTACATTAACGGGAGCGGTTCTGCGATTAGCGGCCTCATTGTCGATAGCGGGAACTTCCCTTGGGATTACGCCCGCTATAGGGGCCTCGAAGAATACAGGCGTTTTGGCAAGTTCGCCTACATCGCGAAGCTGCGCAACGGAATCTGGCGCAACGTGGGTTGCTGCGTTGCTCCCCAAACATCTTTCCTGAATTCGCTCGGGCTCGAGACTCTCGGGCTGCGCATGGATCGCCTGTGCAGCAACGCGCTGCAACTCTCGGAATTTTTGCAGGGCTTTGATGGCATTTCTGTCAACTATCCGGCCCTGAAAAGCAGCCCCTATTACGACCTGGTGCAGAAGCAGCTTGGCGGCAGGGGAGGCGCAATCCTCACGATTGACGCGGGCACGAAGGAAAGGGCGTTCAAGCTGATTAATGGCCTCAAGTACGCTACCATCGCCACCAATATCGGGGATATCCGCACGCTGGTGATTCACCCGGAAAGCACCATCTTTACGCACAGTTCCAAGGAACAGAAGGAACATGCGGGAATTTTCGAAGGGACTATCCGCGTGAGCATCGGTATCGAGAATATTGAGGATCTGAAGGAAGATTTCGAACAAGCTATAAAGAAAATTTAAACGGAGACACAAAAATATGGCAACGGATTATGCAACTCTTAAAAAGGGCGGTTGGATGCGCCAGAAGCAGAAGAACAATTTCTCGCTGCGCGTACGCGTCGTGGGTGGAAACCTGACCGCCACCCAGCTCGCCAAAATCGCGGAAGTCGCCGACAAGTATGGTGAAGGCTACGCCCATTTGACCTCCAGACAGAGCGTCGAAATTCCGTTCATCAAACTCGAAAACGTAGAAGACGTGAAGGCGGCCTTGGCCGAAGGCGGCGTGGAACCGGGCGTTTGCGGCCCCCGCGTGCGTACCATTACGGCGTGCCAGGGTGAAGCCGTTTGCCCCAGTGGGTGCATCGACACCTACGCGCTCGCTAAGGAGCTCGACGACCGCTATTTTGCCCGTGAACTCCCGCACAAGTTTAAGTTCGGCGTGACCGGTTGCCAGAACAACTGCCTCAAGGCCGAAGAAAACGACGTGGGCATCAAGGGTGCCATCAAGGTTAAGTGGCTCGAAGACAAGTGCATCGGCTGCGGGCTCTGCGCAAAGACCTGCCGCAAGGGAGCCATCAAGGTCGAAAACAAGAAGGTTATCTTCGACGAGTCGCAGTGCAATTTCTGCGGTCGCTGCTACAAGTCTTGCCCGACGGACGCCTGGGAAGATACCCACGGCTACATCGTCTCCTTTGGCGGGCTTTTCGGCAACAACATCAACAAGGGCGAAACGATTATCCCCTTCATCGAAGACAAGCAAAAGTTGCTCGATATCTGCGATGCGGCCATTACGTTCTTTGCCGAGAACGCGAACCCTGGCGAACGTTTCAAGTACACTATCGACCGCATCGGTCGCGACGTGTTTGCGAAGAAAATCCTGGAAGCGAGTGTCTAGCGTTAAGAAATGAGTTGGCGGCAACGTATTGCAGAAGAAGCCCGGCAAAGTTATCCGCATGAATGTTGCGGGATTTTGCTCGGGAAAAACGCCCCGGACGGCAAGTTCGAGGTGACGGAAATACGTGCTTTGCCTAACCGGATTCAGGGGGAGGGGAGAGGGACGCATTTCGAGGCGGACCCACTCTTTCTTTACCAGGTGGAGCGTGAAATCGAGGGAAGCGGGCTTGAAATAGTCGGTTTTTACCACTCGCACCCCGATTATGAGGCTGTACCGTCCAGGGAAGATGCCGAAAACATGGTCCCTGGGCTTGTTTACGTGATAATTTCTGTGACAAGGGAGGGGGTTGCCGATATCAGAAGTTACAAAAATGATATCAAATGCTGACGACTCCTTGCTGTTCTAGGGCGTTATAAAAAAATCCGATAATTCCGCATAAAAATTAAGTATTGGACATAGGCAAAATCCGGTTCTATATTTCGCGGTGAAAATAATCCAGGTGGTTATTTTGTCTAAAATTCCACTTTTTTTTGTACGGAGGAAAAAGTGAAAATATACATATCGGCTACTCTTAGAAATTTTTTTGGTAGGAATGCGCGGATAGAAATTCCCGCGAGTACGGTCAGGAAGGCACTCTTCATCCTTTTGGACATGTATCCGGATGCCAAGAACGTCCTTTACGATGATGGTGGCAAAATCCGGAATTTTATTCAGATTTATGTCAACGGCAAGAACCTGACGGTGGAAACCCTCTGGGAAACGCCGCTTCCCGAAGATACGGAAATCCTGTTGTTGCCTGCGATTGCTGGCGGAGCGCCTGTTGATCAATCGCAGAACGCTGCGGTCGAAAGTCTCATTTCGGACGAGAGGCGCAAGGAAGTCGCCTTCGATGACAACGAGGTGGAGCGCTTTGGCAAGCACCTAATGCTTAAGGAAATTGGCGTGAAGGGCCAAAAGCGCATCAAGGCCGCAAAGGTCGTTGTCGCGGGTGCGGGCGCGCTCGGTTCGCCGGTCATCCAGTACCTTGCCGCGGCGGGTGTCGGGACCATCAAGGTCGTCGATTTCAACGAGGTCTCGCTCGAAAACCTGCAGAGCCAGGTACTTCACGGTTCCCGCGATATCAAGCGCCCGAAAGTCGCCTCCGCCAAGGACAAGGTAAAAAACATCAACAGGAATATCGAATTTATCGCCGAAAAGGTGCAGCTAGATTCTTCGAATATTCTGGAACAGATTGACGGTTACGATTTGGTGGTCGACTGCTCCGACAACTACAAGGCGCGCTACCTCATTAACGATGCGTGTGCGCTGCACGGCATTCCCGTCGTGTTCGGCGCGATTTACCAGTTCGAGGGCCAGGTGGGCATTTTCAATCTGGACGGCGGACCGTGCTACCGTTGCCAATTCCCGTCGCCTCCGCCGGCAGGGCTTATTCCCTCCTGTTCCGAGGGTGGTGCGATCAGTCCGCTTCCGGGCATTGTGGGGAGCATCCAGGCCAACGAGGCGCTCAAATTGCTTCTCGGTATCGGCGAGCACCTGAACGGGAAACTCCTGCATATTGATAGCCTGTACCTGACCTCGCGAATTTTGAAGGTGGAACGCAACAGGAACTGCCCCATTTGCGGGAGCAACCCGACGATTACCGATGTCGAGGAAATCGATTACGATGAACTTTGCGGGCTCAAGACCGAAAACGAAATTCCGGTGGAGGGCTTTACTCCCGAAGAACTCGCGAAGAAGATTGACGATGGCGACCCGATGACTATCGTGGATGTGCGCGAGCCGCATGAACGCGCGATTTTGCGATTCCCGAACGCCATTGTGATTCCCATCGGGCAGCTGGCCCGCAGGCAAAAAGAACTGGACCCGAACAAGGATACGGTTTTCATCTGCAAGCAGGGCAAACGCAGCATTCTCGCCATCAACACCTTGCGCGAAGCAGGCTACACGGGGCCGCTCTACAACCTTAAAGGCGGCGTCGATGCCATGAAGGATATCATGTTCTCGCACGAAGGCGCATGGCTGTAAAATTTTTTCTCGTAAAATCCTACAAAACAGATAGGAAACAAAACTTTATAGAACTGCAACACTTAACACAAACCCAAGAGGTAAACCACTATGGCAAATGAAGCTACAGAAAAGAAAACCGGCATCAATGCGCTTGGCGCAAAGGCTGCCTACAACCTGGCGAACGTCACCAAGACCAAGCCGCAATTTGGTGCGCTCACTCCCAAGTGGCTCACCAAGTTCCTTGAATTCAAGGGTCTCGAAACGGGCCTGTTCCGTGTGAACAAGGTCGTGGAAGGCGAAACCCCGCTCGATGTTCTTTGCAGCCAGACCAAGAAAACCGACATTATTCCGGAAGGCTACGTCGAATACGAAACCGAGCCACGTGAATACAAGCTGAATTCTATCTCTACGATTATCAACGTGAACACGGCCATCGAAGACGTTTACAGTTCTCCGTATGACCAGGTTCAGGAACAGCTCGGCCTCGCTATCGAATCGCTCCGCGAACGTCAGGAAAGCCTGCTCATCAACAACGACGATTACGGCCTGCTGAAGAACGTGGCTGATTCCCAGCGCATCCAGCCGCTCCGCGCCGACGGCCGCCCGACTCCGGACGATCTCGACGAACTCATTTCGAAGGTCTGGAAGGAACCGTCCTTCTTCCTCGCTCACCCGCGTGCCATTGCCGCTTTCGAACGCGAATGCACCCGCCGTGGCGTGCCGCCCGTTGTCGTGGACATCGCCGGTGGCAAGTTCCTCACCTGGCGCGGCATTCCTCTCGTTCCGACCGACAAGCTTCTCGTGGACGGCGTGAAGAATCCGAAGTCCCAGGGCGGCAAGACCAATATATTGCTCGTGCGCACTGGCGAAGCCAAACGCGGCGTGATTGGCCTCTTCCAGGCCGGTCTCAAGAACGAACACTCTCGTGGCCTTTCCGTGCGTTTCCGCGGCATCGACAACAAGGGCGTTGCTTCTTACCTGCTTTCCCTGTACTGCTCTGCGGCTATCCTTGCCGACGACGCCATTGCAGTCCTTGAAGACGTAGAGGTTGGCGAATACTATGATTACGAATAATCCAGATACCAGATCGCTGGAAGAGCTCGCCGGAGTTCCCAATGCGGCTGAACTGGAGCAGTTAGCAAATGAGTACTTTCCCGACCTGACGGACAGTGCTTATGCTGCAACTCCCGCGGCACCCGAAGTGCAGAATGCTTCTGCAGCTCAGGGAGTGAGCGCCGCCCAAGGGGCAGCAGCCATTAACCAGACTCCCGCATTTGACTGGGAACATCCGTTTGCGACCTATGGCGACCAGCCGGTAACTTCGGCACCGTTTGCCTACGGCGGCAATTCCACCGATACCTGGCTCAACTCCGTGGAAGCCCCTGCGGTTCCCGAAGCGGAATTTGTGTCGCAGTTCGGCGATGTCCCGGCAGCGCCTGCGCCTGCAACGGGGTATTCTCCGAAGGTCCTTTCCAAGACCCAGGCAGCAGAAAACGCCCGTCCGATCGACACTCCGACTTCTCTCGGTGGCGATTCCGTGAACAAGGCCGGCAACGCTAACAGCGGCTCCAATTCCCGCAACGAATCCATCCGCATCGGTTCCAAGAACCTTGCGCAGATCCGTAGCGACTTCCCGATTCTTTCGAAGCAGATAAACGGGCATCCTCTCGTTTGGCTCGATAACGGTGCTACGACGCAGCGCCCGCAAGTGGTGATTGACCGCCTCAAGTACTACTACGAAAACGAGAACTCCAACGTGCACCGTGGAGCCCATACGCTTGCGGCTGCATCGACGGATGCCTATGAAAACGCCCGCAACATCGTGCGTGACTTTATCGGGGCCCCGTCTTCGCAGGAAATCGTGTTCGTGCGCGGTACCACCGAGGCCATCAATCTGGTGGCTAACGCTTACGTGAAGCCGACGCTCCAGCCGGGTGACGAAATCATCGTCTCCATCCTGGAACACCACGCGAACATCGTGCCGTGGCAGCTCATTGCCGAAGAAACGGGCGCCATCATCAAGGTGATTCCGTGTGATTCTACCGGCCAACTCAAATTGCACGATTACGAGGCGCTATTCACGAAGCGCACAAAGTTCGTCTCCGTGACGCATGTCTCGAACGTGCTCGGCACCGTGACACCGATCGAGGAACTCATTGCCATCGCCCACAGGCACGGCGTGAGAATCCTCATTGACGGCGCACAGTCCATCGCGCACATTCCGGTGAATGTTTCCGCGCTCGACGCAGACTTCTTCGTGTTCTCCGGACACAAGGTGTTTGCCCCGACCGGTATCGGTGTCGTTTACGGCAAGAAGGAATTGCTGGAAGCGGCCCGCCCGTATCACGGTGGCGGCAACATGATTGCCGATGTGACGTTCGAACGCACGATTTACAACGGAATCCCGAACAAGTTCGAAGCGGGAACCGGAAGCATCGCTGACGCCGTTGGCCTCGGTGCTGCACTCCAGTACCTCTCCGAAATCGGGATGCCCTGCGTATTCCGCTGGGAACATGAACTGCTGCAGTATGGCCTCAAGGAACTGAAGACCGTCAAGGGTCTGCACCTTGTAGGTACGGCACTCAACAAGGCTTCCGCTCTCGCCTTCAAGCTCGACGGTTATTCCGACGAAGAAGTGGGCAAGAGGCTTGATGCTTACGGTGTTGCCGTGCGTACAGGTCACCACTGCGCACAGCCGGTGCTCAGGCATTTCGGTTACGAAAGTACCGTACGCCCGACGCTTGCGCTGTACAACTCTCCGGACGACATCGACGCTCTCGTGAGGGCGTTGAAGACGTTCGCATAGGTTAGACTAAGACGGCCCTTCGGCAGGCTCAGGGACCTAAACAAGTTCACTGAGCTTGTCGAAGTGAACGCCGTAATTCTCTTTCAACAAATTTGACACATGCACGAACTTATCCAGGAATCAGAAGTCGAAAAAGCTGTCCAGACGATTTTTGCCGATTACAATCGCGGCAAGCATATCGACAACATTGACATCTATAATCGGCCCGACCAGGCCGAGATTCAGACGATTTTGCAGAACCTAATCCGTGTGGTTTATCCCGGACATTTCAGGGACCGCTCGCACAAGATTTACAACCCCAAGAACAGCTTCGCGGTCATTATCGAAGATACTTTTTACCACCTCCACAAGCAGGTGGCCATCGCGCTTGATTATTGCAAGCTCCGCGGCACCATGACTTCGGACGAGCGCAAGATTGAAAGCTACCGCATCTGCAAGGAATTTTTCGCGAAGATTCCTTGGATTCGCGAATGTCTTGAAACCGATTTGCATGCCGCTTATGACGGCGATCCTGCCGCTGGGTGCCTCGACGAAATTATCCTTGCGTATCCGGGCCTTATGGCGACAACGATTTTCCGCATTGCCCATGAACTTTACCTTTTGCACGTTCCGGTTCTCCCGCGGCTCATGACTGAGTATGCGCATTCCAAGACGGGAATTGACATCCATCCGGGTGCATCCATCGGCAAGTACTTCTTTATTGATCATGGTACGGGCATTGTGATTGGTGAAACTGCGGTTATTGGCAATAACGTGAAAATTTATCAGGGTGTAACTCTTGGTGCGCTCTCGACGCGCGGGGGGCAGCGCCTCTCCGGCAAAAAGCGTCATCCGACCATTCAGGACAACGTAACCATTTACGCGAACGCATCCATTCTAGGCGGCGATACGGTTGTAGGCGAAAATGCCATTATCGGTGGCAGTGCCTTCATCACGAGTTCTGTTGCGCCCAATACCCGCGTGAGCATGAAGAGCCTCGAAATGGACTACGTTTCTACCGATAAGCAACACAAGACGGAAGAAATTACCCAAAGCGAGGAGTGGTACTACATTATATAATCATAAGATGGCAACTTGCTATAGAAAAAAAACTGATAATTCAGCATAAAAACAATGTATTGGACGCGTGCGAAAACGCGTTCTATATTTGGGCCGGATTAAAACAACAATGGCTGAAATAAAAATTGACGATGCCATCGACATTACCGATGTCGTTGAAAGAGGTGGGCACTAAAGACACTAAACCTTTTTAGTTGCAAAGGCTCGCGAGTATCTGCACTGCTTTTTGCATGCTCGCTTTATCTACCGACGAGTAGTTCACGACAAACTTGTGCTGCGATGGCTTTGCCTCAAAGTAATACTCCGAAAGGGCGCGGATGTTTACCCCACGGAATCGGGCGCGGTTGCAGAATTCAATATCGGAACATTTCGTGTCCACTTCCAAGATAAAGTGGAGGCCAGCGTCTTCTTCGTAAATTCGGGCGACATTCGAAAGCTTGCTTTTGCGGATCGCCGACAGGAGCATATCACGCTTGGCCCGGTACAGATTGCGCATGCGATTGATGTGCGTCTCGTAGTAACCGAGATCGATGAATTTTGCCATCACATACTGGTCCAGATTCGAAACCGTACACGAATAGAACGAAAGTTTGTTATGGAATTTCTCGGCAAGGTGCGGCGGGAGCACCATATAACTGAGGCGAATCGCAGAAGTCATCGTCTTGGAAAAGGTGTTCAGGTAAATCACCTTCTCGGTGACATCGATGTTCTGTAATGCAGGAATGGGTTTTCCGGTCATACGAAATTCGCTGTCATAGTCATCTTCGACGATGTAGCGATTGGGAGATTCGGCAGCCCAACTGAGCAGGCGATAGCGTTCGCCGACAGGCATCACCATCCCGGTCGGAAAATGGTGCGCTGGGGAAATATGCACGACATCGACGTCAGATTTCTTGACGGAGTCCACGAAACTTTTCACCACAACGGGAATGTGACTCACCTTGACTCCGTATTGGCTATACAGCTTTGATATTTTACTCCATCCCGGGTCTTCTACGCCATAGCACTTGTCAAATCCAAGCAATTGTACTAGCAAGCCATAAAGGTAATCGGTCCCGGCACCAATGACAATTTGTTCGGGCGATACCTGGATATTTCTGAATTCGCGGAGCATGCGAGCGATAGCTCGGCGAAGTTCCAGCGTGCCCATTCCCGGAGAAACTTGCAACAGATCATTTTGCCTTTCGCAAAGGACCTCGCGAGTGATTTTTGCCCAAGTGGTAAAGGGGAACGCCTCGATATCGGAACCGTTACTTGCAAAGTCGGCAATGTATTTCGGGTTGATATGTTCTGACTCGTCGGTGAGTTCTGCGCGGAGCCTGCGCGTGCGGGGTTTCTTGCGGTTCCGATGGACTTGCGCATTAGCCACGGCATTTATGTCTGCAACAAAGAAGCCTTTTTTAGGGAGCGAGTAGATATAGCCTTCGGCCAAGAGCTGGGCGTAAGCGTTTTCAACCGTCACGACGCTAATGCCGAGATTCTGCGCGAGGTTGCGTTTGGAAGGGAGTTGTTCTTCGACAAGGACGTTTCCGCTTACGATATCTTTTTTGATGCATTGGTAAAGGTAATGGTAGAGGCTATTTGCTCCCGCCTTGGACATATCGTAAGTGAACATAAAACTGACCTTATTAGTATTGCTAATCTGATATTTAACTGACCTTATAAAAATAGTAAAAAACTGAATATTGTGCAGGTCAAGCGAATGTTTTAAATTACAGCCTGAAATTAAACCATTCCACAACCAAGGAGATTTACATGTCTGACCAGAACCGTTACGAACTCAATAAGAATCTTGCCCAGATGCTCAAGGGTGGCGTGATTATGGATGTGACAACCCCTGAACAGGCCAAAATTGCCGAAGCCGCTGGAGCCGCCGCCGTGATGGCCCTGGAACGCATCCCCGCCGACATCCGTGCCGCGGGCGGCGTATCGCGCATGAGCGACCCCAAGATGATCAAAGGTATTCAGGACTCCGTCTCTATTCCGGTCATGGCCAAATGCCGTATCGGTCATTTTGCCGAAGCGCAAATTTTGCAGGCCATCGAGATCGACTACATCGACGAAAGCGAAGTGCTCTCCCCCGCCGATGACATTTTTCACATCAACAAGCGAGAATTCGACGTGCCGTTTGTCTGCGGCGCGAAGGATTTGGGCGAAGCGCTGCGCCGTATCGAAGAAGGCGCATCGATGATCCGTACCAAGGGCGAGCCGGGTACGGGCGACATCGTCCAGGCCGTACGACACATGCGCCTGATGAACCAGGAAATCGCCCGCATTTCGAGCATGCGCGAAGACGAACTCTTTAACCGAGCCAAGGAACTCCAGGTGTCGTACGATCTGGTGCGCTTCGTTCACGACAACAAGAAACTCCCCGTGGTGAACTTCGCTGCCGGTGGTGTTGCCACCCCCGCCGATGCCGCCCTCATGATGCAACTCGGTGCCGAAGGCGTTTTCGTAGGCTCCGGAATCTTCAAGTCGGGCAACCCCGCCAAGCGTGCCGCCGCCATTGTACAGGCAGTTACCAATTACACCGATGCAAAACTTATCGCCAACCTTTCTGAAGACTTGGGCGAAGCCATGGTCGGTATCAATGAACAGGAAATCGCGCTGCTGATGGCCGAAAGGGGAAAGTAATGGGAATTAACAAACCGCAAATTGGCGTGCTCGCGGTGCAGGGGGCATTCATCGAACATGAACGCATTCTGCAATCGCTCGGCGCCGAAGTATTTGAAATCAGGCAGTTGCGCGACCTTGACCGCCATTTAGACGGTCTTGTGCTCCCCGGTGGCGAAAGCACCGTGCAAGGAAAACTGCTCCACGACTTAGGGCTTTTCGAGCCTCTTCGTAAAAAGATTGTCGAAGGCCTGCCCGTACTCGCAACATGTGCCGGCGCAATCCTCCTTGCCGAAAAAATTGCAGGCGAAAACAAGGCGCATTTCGCAACACTCCCCGCGATTATCCGCAGGAATGCTTACGGAAGGCAGCTTGGCAGTTTCTTTACGGAAAACGAAGTCGCGCACGTCGGAAAAGTGCCACAGACCTTTATTCGCGCGCCCTTCTTTGAATCGGTCGGCGATGGCGTCGAAGTCCTTTCGCGTACGGCAAGTTCGAATACTGCAGATGCTCCCGAGCAAATCGTTGCCGTTCGCTACAAGAACCAGATTGCACTTTCGTTCCATCCGGAGCTCAATAGCGACACGAGCATTCACCGGTATTTTTTGAAGCTAGTGGGATGATTCGCTTTCTACTTGCCAGGTGAAGCCGGCAGCCTCGATGGTGCGGAATGTTTCTTCGAGACTCTGACCGCCTTCAGTGAGGTAGCCTGACGCAAAAATAGAGTCGGCTACCTTGAAGAGCGTCTTCTCGTGACCTTTGAAATACACCTCGCGGCCGGCGGCGCAGCGGATGTCCGATTTCGGGAGCATCAGGCGCGCCAGGCAAAGCACCTTGATGCAGTATTCGGGGGTGAGTGCCGAAATATCGCGCTCCGCAAGACGCGTGCCTTCTACCGGGAGCAGGAAATTGATGGGCACCGAATCGGGATTGATTTCCAGCAGTTCAAAAAGCATGTCCACCACGTCTTCGGGCGTTTCACCCATGCCGATGATGCCGCCGGAGCAAATTTCAAAGCCGAGACCCTTCAACATTTTCAGGTTGTCGATTCGTTCCTGGTAAGTGTGCGTGGTGCAGATGCTCGGGTAAAAACGACGACTGCTGTTCAGGTTGTGGTTGATGCGGTTGAGGCCGGCCTCTTTAAGAATCAGCGCCTGCTTTTCGGTCAGGAACCCGATGGAGCAACAGATTTGCGTGTCGTTCTTTTTCATTTTGCGGATGCGTTCGGCCAGTTTTTCGATGTCGTCATCCGCAAATCGAATGCCGCTAAGTCCGATGCAGTGCCTTGCCAAATGCATTTCGTCAACGAGATCGTTGTCGCCATAAAGTTTTTTGTCTTCTACATAGCGGTACTTTTCAATCGGTGCTTCGGAATCGCGCGACTGGGCGCAATAGGCGCAGTTCTGCGTGCAATTCCCGCTGCGGACATTGGTGAGCAACTGGATGCTTACGCGGTTTCCCTTGTATTTCGTGCGCAACTGATATGCCTGTTCAATCAAGTTCGGTATAGAATCTGCGTTTGCATTCAAAATTTCAAGAGCAGTCTGTCGATTCATAATAAAAATCTGTCCTATAGAAAAATAATATATGCTAAAGTGTGGTCAAAAAAGGTCGCCGTTTGCTATTTTCCTATTGAAAATATAGGAAAATAAACCAAGGAGCACATTATGTCTTCTACCCATTATATGGATTTACTGATGCAGAATTCGCCGTGGAACTTGATTCTGTTCATGGCAATTCCTGTCGTCTTGGCAGAAACCATCGCGATTACGGAACTGTTGATTCCGCTCCTTTCAGAAAAGGCCGAGTTGACAAAAAAGGTGAACCGCGTGTGCGGCGTACTTGCGGGTGTTGCATTTATCGGCATCATCCTTTACCTGTTCCCTGCCGTGGTTCTGCCACTCGCGTCCAACGGGGATTTCAGGACATGGGTCGATGTGGTCGCCATCTTCTCGTACCTGTTGGCGGGCATTCCGATGATTCTGCTGGCGCTGCTCAACTTGAAGCTTCTCTTTAAGCATGCTGAGCCGAAGAAAAGGCACATCATCCGCATTTCTTTGCTGGCTGCATTCTTGGTTCTGTCTCACATCGCCATGATTTTTGGTATGGTGGATCCGTCCATTGCAGGCTACCAGCCGGCAAAGCAATCCATCGAGATGAATCATTTCATGCCCGACCATTCCATGCATGACCATTCGCATCATCACTGATGCATAAAGGTTGAGCCTAGATAAAGTATGTCAAGTCGGACTTTTCGGCGGAGCCTAGCATCGTCGCGACTCCACCGAGTTCCACGCCGTCAATCAACTCTTCCGCAGCGATGCCCATGAGTTCCATCGACATCTGGCAGGCGACAAACTTCACGCCCTTCTGCCTTGCGCTTTCAATCAGTTCTTCCAGCGAAGAGACTCCGTTCTGCTTCATCACGGCTCGAATCATCTTTGCGCCGATACCGCCAAAGTTCATGCGCGAAAGCCCGAGTTTCTTGGAGCCGCGGGGCATCATGAACCCGAACATTTTTCCGATGAACGATTTCTTGACGCGGACCTTTTCGGGCCTGCGCAAAATGCTTACTCCCCAGAAGGTAAAAAACATCGTGACCGGGCGGCCCATCGCAGCGGCACCATTCGCCATGATGAACGAGGCAATGGCCTTGTCCAAATCGCCGCTGAAAACGACGAATGTCTTGCCGTGCTCAAAATCCCTTTTTTCAAGAGACTGGGGCGCATCGCGCTTTACGATGGTCGCATAAATAATGCCGTCTTTTTCGGCAAGCGATTTCAACTCGTTGCCGGTACGCTGGCACCAGACATCCACATCCGAGAAGAACGCCTTCTCGGTCGCTTCCACCTGGACTTCTTCGCCGACGGACACGCTTTTGACCGCTTCGTCCACCTTCACGATGGGGCCCGGGCACTTGAGGCCCCTGGCATCCACGAAATGCACTTTCGGGACAGCTTCAAGCCCGCCTTCCACATTGTATACGTCATAATCGCGGTCGGCGAGGATTTCAGCAACCTCTTCGGAGCGGTCCCCCGTGGAGCAGAACACGTAAACGGGTTTGTCTTTCGGGATGTTGTCTATCTTCTTGGACAGTTCAAAGAACGGAACCTGCAACGCACCATTTACAGGGCGTACGATGGCTTCGCTCGGCTCGCGAACATCGAGTAAGGTTGAATTCTTAGTATCGATTTTATAAAAATCTTTTGCCGGATAAATTTTGACTTCGGACATGGTCGCACCTTTTCGGTCTTATAGCTTAATCGACTAAAGATAGAACCTCGCGCGCCCAGTTCCTAATACATTTTTTTGATAACGAATTATCGGTTCTTCCGATAGCTTCTTTAAAGGCACAAGATTATTTATACAAGCCCTGCAACTTGTTATAGAAAAAACTGATAATTCAGCATAAAAACAATGTATTGGACGCACGCAAGAACGCGTTCTATATTTGGGCCAGATTAAAACAACAATGTACGGAGAAACAACAATGGCAGAAATAAAAATTGATGATACCATCGACATTACCGATGTCGTGTGCCCGACTACTTTCGTGAAGGCGAAGGTCGCCCTCGAGGAACTGGAAGAAGGCCAAATCCTTTCTATTCGCCTGAACGACGGCGAACCGGTGCAGAACGTGCCGCGCAGCATCAAGGAAGAGGGACACGAAATCTTGAAACTTGACGACAACCAGGATGGCTCCTTCACGCTTATCGTGAAGAAGGTCGGCGACTAACCAAGGAGTGTAAAATGTTTATTACAGTTGCAGGAAACAAGAAAGAATACAAGGACGGCCTCACCGTCGCAGAACTGATTGAAGCTGAGAAGATTGACAACCCGCTTTACGTGACGGTTTCCGTGAACGAGGAATTTGTCGAAGGCGGAACGTTTGACAAGGCCGTGCTCAAGGACGGTGACAGCGTCGAGTTCCTCTACTTCATGGGAGGCGGCTGCTAATGGCATTTACTAACGAACAGTTGGAGCGCTATTCCCGTCACATCATCTTGAAAGAGGTGGGTGCGAAGGGCCAGAAGAAGCTCCTGAACGCAAAAGTTCTCGTGATTGGCGCGGGTGGCCTCGGGGCTCCTGTGGCCATGTACCTTGCCGCCGCAGGCGTGGGCACCATCGGCATTGCCGATGCCGACGTGGTCGACCTTTCCAATCTGCAGCGCCAGATCATTCACGCTACGGCCGATGTGGGCAAGCCCAAGGTGCAATCCGCGAAAGAGACGATGGAAGCGATGAACCCCGATGTGAAGGTGATTACTTACCACACCTTCGTGACGAGCGAAAACATCCTCGACCTCATCAAGGATTACGATTTCATCATCGACGGCACGGACAATTTCCCGGCGAAGTTCCTCATTAACGACGCTTGCGTGATGGCGAAAAAGCCCTTCTCCCATGCGGGAATCATCCGCTTCCAGGGCCAGCTCATGACGTATGTTCCGGGCCAGGGCCCCTGCTACCGCTGCGTGTTCAAGGAACCGCCTCCGAAAGATGCCGTGCCGACCTGCAAGCAGGCGGGCGTGATTGGCGCTATGGGCGGCGTTATCGGTAGTCTGCAGGCGATGGAAGCCGTCAAGTACATTCTCGGCGTGGGCAATTTGCTCACGGGCTACTTGCTCACCTACAATGCGCTCACAATGGAATTTCGCAAGGTGAAACTTCCGACGCATACCGAAGACTGCGCTGTTTGCGGCACGCACCCGACCATCACGCAGCTCATCGACTACGAGCAGGCGGTTTGCGACTTGAAACACTAGGCGGTGCGAATGATCACAATCTCAAAAGACAACTACGAAAAAATCCTCGCGCACGCCCAAAAGAACCTCCCCGAAGAGGCCTGCGGGCTGATTGCGGGGCGCATCGAAGGTGGCGACAAGCATATCGAGAAGGTCTATCTGCTTACGAATATCGACCATTCGAACGAGCATTTTTCGCTGGATCCCAAGGAACAGCTTGCCGCCATCAAGGACATGCGTGCAAACGGCCTCTCGCCGCTGGGCAACTGGCATTCCCATCCGGAATCCCCTTCGCGCCCGTCGGAAGAAGACAAGCGTCTTGCCTACGATAGCAGGGCGAGCTACTTGATTCTTTCGCTCATGGACCGCGAACATCCGGTGCTCAATTCCTTCCACATCGAGGGCGATACCGCCACGAACGAAGGCCTCGTGGTCGAATAAAGTTCCGTACAATCGGGTGCCCCTGGTTTCTAAGAAGTCCTGATTCCGGGGGCACCTTCGGTATGGAATTTTTTTGAAAGCTATAGTAAAAACCTATAAAACACCATAAAAAGATAGTATTGGACGCGGCTCAAGCCGCGTTCTATATTTGGCGGCACAAAGCATTTGTACGGAGGTGCTGTGAAGATAGAACGGATCAAGACGGACTTGTTGGTCATAGGCGGCGGTACTGCCGGCTGTTATGCGGCCATTGCTGCTTCTAAAGCCGGCATCAAGATACTTGTCGTCGAGAAGGCGAATATCAAGCGGAGCGGCTGCCTGGCTGCCGGCGTAAACGCGCTGAACGCCTACATTACCGAAGGCCGCACGCCCAGGGATTACGTGGAATACGCGAAGAAGGATGCCGACGGGATCGTCCGCGAGGATCTGCTCTATTCCATCTCCGAGAAGTTCAACGAGGTCACCGCGCATTTGGAAAATCTCGGCCTTGTCATCTTGAAAGACAAGGACGGCAAGTATGTGACGCGCGGGAACCGCAACATCAAAATCAACGGCGAGAACATCAAGCCGATTTTGGCGGCGGCTGTCGCGAAGGCCCCGAACGTTCAGGTGCTGAACCACGTGAACATTTTTGATTTTTCCGTTCACGATAACAAGATTGACGGTGCGTTCGGTTTCGGGATAGAGAACGATACCTTCTACGCCATTGAGGCGGGTGCGGTGATTGTCGCGACGGGCGGTGCCGCCGGGCTTTACCGCCCGAACAATCCGGGATTTTCGCGGCACAAGATGTGGTACCCGCCGTTCAATACGGGTGCGGGTTACGCCATGGGAATCCGTCACGGCGCCGAGATGACCACGTTCGAAATGCGGTTCATAGCGCTCCGTTGCAAGGACACGATTGCCCCGACGGGGACGCTCGCGCAGGGCGTTGGCGCCAAGCAGGTGAATTCCCTCGGAGAAGTTTACGAGACCAAGTACGGGATTTCTACTTCGGAACGTGTTTACGGCACGGTGGCCGAAAATCTGGAAGGTCGCGGGCCGTGCTACTTGCGCACCGTTGGGATTACGCCCGAGCAGGAAGAATCGCTTTTGAAGGCGTACCTGAACATGGCGCCGTCGCAGACGATTCGCTGGATTGAAAACGACACGCCGTCGAAGGCGAATGTCGAAATTGAGGGTACGGAGCCTTACATCGTGGGCGGCCACACCGCAAGCGGTTACTGGGTCGATACCAAGCGCGCCACGACCATCGAAGGGCTTTACGCCGCGGGCGATGTTGCCGGTGGTGCTCCGCAGAAGTACGTGACGGGAGCGCTTGCCGAAGGCGAGATTGCGGCGAAGAGTGCCGTGGAGTATGTAAAGGGTTTGTCGGCCCTTCGGCTGATTCGACAAACTCATCAACCAGCTCAGGGATCTAGCGCGCCGGGCGCGAATCCGCTGGAAAAAATTTCGGAAGAGGAGGTTACAGAACATGTCGCAGAAATCGAGAAATTCCTCAGCAAGCGCGGCGGCAATACCGAAGAAGCCCGCAACGAATCTGTCGAGCACCTTGAAGAAGCAATGCAAGCAGTTATGGACACTTATGCAGGCGGCATCAAGACAGGCTATCGTTATAGCGAAAATCAGTTAGCGGTTGCTCTCAAGGAAATCGAGAAGATCGAGACCCGCGTGGGCGACTTGCGTGCCGCCGACCTGCAAGAGGTGATGTTTATCTACGAACTCAAGGAACGGCTGACGGTTTGCAAGAGCGTGATTGCGCACTTGGCCGCACGTCACGAAACCCGCTGGCACAGTTTTGCCGAGAACCTCGACTATCCCGAAAAAGACAACGTCAACTTCCGCAAGTACGTGAATTCCCGTCTCGAAAACGGTGAAATCAAAATCATCCTGCGCGAACTCACCGCAGAAGGGCAAAGGAACTATGAGCATTAGCATTGATCAAAGCAAGTGCATCGGTTGCGGGCGCTGCCACGACGTTTGCCCCGGCACGTTAATCAAGATAAACGAAAATAAAAAAGCGTTTATCAAGTACCCCAAGGACTGCTGGGGTTGTACCTCGTGCATCAAGGAATGCCCCGTTCACGCCATCAGTTTCTTTCTCGGCGAAGACATCGGCGGCAAGGGCTGCAAGGTGCATACCGAAAAAGTCAAGGGCGAAAAGAACGATATCGTGCGCTGGTTTTTTGAACTGAACGACGGAAGCGTCAAGACTATCGATATCGACCCCAAGGAATCTAACAAATACTAGGAGTTTCACAGTGAGCGAATTTTCACACCTCGACGAGCTGGAAGCCGAAGCCATCTACATCATCCGCGAAGTCGCTGCTGAATGCGAAAAGCCCGTGATGCTGTACTCGATAGGCAAGGACAGTTCCGTCATGTTGCATTTGGCCATGAAGGCCTTTTACCCCGAAAAGCCGCCTTTCCCGTTCTTGCACGTGAACACCACGTGGAAGTTCCGCGAGATGATCGAGTTCCGCGACCGCACGGCGCAAAAGCTCGGCATCGAGATGCTGGAATACATCAACCAGGACGGCGTCAAGCAAGGCATCAACCCGTTTGACCACGGGGCGGCATACACCGACATCATGAAGACGCAGGCCCTGAAGCAGGCCTTGAACAAGTACGGCTTTACCGCTGCATTTGGCGGCGGTCGCCGCGACGAAGAAAAGTCCCGCGCGAAGGAGAGAATTTTCTCGTTCCGCAATTCTGCGCACGCCTGGGACCCGAAAAACCAGCGCCCCGAAATGTGGAAGCTTTACAACACCAAGATTAACAAGGGCGAGAGCATCCGCGTTTTCCCGATTTCGAACTGGACCGAAAAGGACATCTGGCAGTACATCAAGCGCGAAAAGATTGACATTGTCCCGCTGTACTTTGCGGCCCCGCGCCCGGTCGTGGTGCGTGACGGCAACATCATCATGGTGGACGACGAACGCTTCCCGCTGCGGGAAGGCGAGACGCCCGAAATCAAGTCGGTGCGTTTCCGCACGCTCGGCTGCTACCCGCTCACGGGCGGCATTGAATCGACCGCCACGACGCTTGACGAAATCATTGACGAAACATTGAGCGCAGTATCCTCGGAGCGCACATCCCGCGTGATTGACAACGAAGCCGCGGGCAGCATGGAACGCCGCAAGAGGGAGGGATATTTCTAATGAAAGGTTTGTTGAAGTTTATTACATGCGGCTCGGTGGACGACGGAAAATCTACACTCATCGGGCATATCCTTTACGATTCTAAGTTGCTTTACGCTGACCAGGAAAAGGCTTTGGAACTCGACAGCAAGGTGGGTAGTCGCAGCGGAAAGATCGACTATTCGCTTTTGCTCGACGGCCTGATGGCGGAACGCGAGCAGGGCATTACCATCGACGTGGCGTATCGCTATTTCACGACGGACCGTCGCAGTTTTATTGTGGCAGATACGCCGGGGCACGAGGAATATACCCGCAACATGGCCGTAGGTGCATCATTTGCGGACCTCTCCGTGATTCTCGTGGATGCCTCGCAGGGTGTTCTGGTGCAGACCCGCCGTCACGCCCGCATCTGCAAGCTTATGGGCATTCGCTATTTCGTGTTTGCCGTGAACAAGATGGATCTTGTGGGCTACAGCCAAGAACGTTTCGAAGAAATCCTGAAGCAAATCAATGAACTGAGCGCAGAACTTTCGCTCCACAGCGTTTATGTGATTCCGCTTTCGGCCACCGAGGGCGACAACGTGACCGTGAAATCCAAGAACATCGCATGGTACCAGGGCAAGGCCCTCTTGGATTACCTTGAAACCATCGACATCGATGATGCGCAAACCGAAGCGGGCTTTTACCTGCCCGTGCAGCGTGTGAGCCGCCCGGATCGCACTTTCCGCGGATTCCAGGGGCAAATCGAAGCGGGCGCAATTCGCGTGGGCGATACGGTTACAAGCCTCCCGAGCAACGAGAAGGCGGCTGTCAAGGGAATTCTGCGCGGCGACAAGAATGTGGAAGAGGCTCACGTCGGTGAACCCGTGACCATTTCGCTGGACCGCGAAGTGGATGTTTCCAGAGGTTGCGTGCTCGCCAAGGACACCGACATCGGAAGCTACAAGAAGATTAAGGCTTCGCTCCTGTGGATGGACGACGAACCGCTTTCACTCGGGAAAGACTACCTCGTGAAACTCGGAACGAAAATCATTCCCGACACTCTTACAAAAATCGATTATGCGATTGATGTGAACACGGGTGCGCATCAAGCGACGGAATCGCTGAACAAGAATGGCATCGCTTCCGTTGAAATCGTATTTGCCGAAGCCATTGTCGTGGACCTCTTTGAAAAGCACAAGACCTTGGGCGAGCTCATTCTCATTGACCGCGTGACCCATGCGACATCGGCATGTGGCGTCGTGGAAGGTCTTTTCGAAAGACAGGTTGCTGCAGGTGAGAAGGCTGAATTCGTGCAGGGCGAACGCCACGGTCGTGGAGAAATCTTCGAAGAGTTCTTCTACGATACGGCGACACTCTCTGTGGTGAAGCAACAGCCCGTCAAGCAGCACTACACCGTGGGTGACGAAATCCCGACAGTGGGGGAGAGCTACCGCTATCCCGACGATTTCGACATCATCATCTTGCGCGACAGCACCGCCGTCAAAGTGCGCGGCAAGCGCATCGCCGAAATCACAGAAGTAGCCAAATATCTTTACGATGGATTCCCGGTCATCAACGGACGTGGCTTTGAAATCAAGGTTTGCTCCGATGAAGACGTGTCGCAACTCCTCCGGGAATACACCGAAGCGGGCGAAGTTGGCCGCGAAGCGTTCTTTAAAAAGTGGACAGTTTTTGACACCTACCGGAAAGTTGTGATAAAGTAAAATATAAGGTCCCCTAGCGGGGACCTTTTTTATAGCAAAAACCGATAACTCCGCATAAAATTAAAGTATTGGACAAGTTAAAAAACGGCTTCTATATTTGAGCGCACAAAAAAACAAAACAATAACCATAACCAAGGAGTTTAAGAATGAATCAGAATTTTGCAAAGCTCGCCGCCGCTGCGGTCATTACAACTTCCCTTTTCGCCTCCAACGTTTTCGCCCAGGATGCTGCCCCTGCAGCAGAAGCACCTGTGGCCGCTGCCCCCGCGGCTGAAGCCCCTGTGGCCGCTGCCCCCGCGGCTGAAGCCCCGAAGGCCGAAGCTGCCGCGCCCGAAAAAGCGAAAGAGGAACCCGCTTTCAAACTCACCGGAAACGTGCAGGCACAGGCCATCAAGGCCGTTTACGATAACGATGCCGACAACACGCTCGACAATTCCTTCTTGCGTGCAAACATCGGCGGAAAGTACACTTCCGGCGATTTCGAGGCGGTAATCAACATTCGTATCTTCTCTCCGGCCTTTGGCAACAAGGTCAAGGACGGTGACGGCAAGAACTTCAGCTTCGACAAGATCAGCGCCGATACTTACTACGCCAAGTACAAGTGGAATACTGGTTTCGGCGATTTCAGTGCTCAATTCGGTCGCTTCCGTACGGACTGGACCGTTGCCGGTAACTTCGGTACATACGTGGACGTGCACCTGAACAAGCGCGGATTCCTTGCCCGCGATTACCAGCACGACGCCATTTCCTTTGGCCTCGAAACGGGTCCGTCCCTCTTCAACTTCTTGGTGGGTACGTATGATTCCAAGTTTAATACTGGTTACATCCGTGCCGAGGAAACCCTCAAGTTTGGAAGTGCCAAGGTGGGTGCTGCTTATCGCGTGAATGCGTTGGATCCCATCCAGCACCCCGCCGAGGTGACGCATCGTGCTGCCGGCCGTGCGAGCTACTACTTTACCGAAAAGCTTGGCCTGTATGGCGAAGTCGCTTACATTCACACGGGTGACGACGAAAACCTTTCCAGTGAAGGTTCTGTAAAGCCGGAGTATGCACAAGGAACCGATTACGTGCCGTTCTTCGTTGGTGTTGAAGTTCCGACGGGTGGCATTTTTGATAACCTGTACGCGGAACTGGAATATGTTAGCGACCGCGACGAACTTGAAGCCGATGCCGATGAAATCGCCTGGACGGCAAGTCTTATCAAGAAGTTCGGTAAGCGTACCAAGATTCAGTTCAGTGCTTACAGTGAACAAAAGGTATCTGATGTCGCTCTTGCCGTGCGCCTGACGTCGACCATCAAATAAAAAACGGTGTTTTTCACCTCTAAAAAACCGGAAGCGTCATGGAATGATCCATGGCGCTTTTTTGTATAGTTGTTTGTAGCGGCATCATTACATTTGCTCTTTGAACTGGGCCTTCTCATGGCAAAAAAGTAATTTGACCGCTATCCGCTAATCGTTTACCATCTTCTCGTAGAACTTGCGGTACATGTCCTTCTCGTCGGTCTTGCGGACGGCGATGGCGTCTTGCGGGTGACGGTTCAGCATGCCCGTGATCATCTGCGGGATGATGTAGCCCCATTCGTACTTTTCCTTGAGCGGGAGGAAGAGTTCCTGGATGGCGTCGAGAACCGGGCGCAAATCGTATTTGGGGTTCTTGAGGAAGCTGAGCAAAAGTTCGGTGGTGCAGTTGCCTGCGCCGCGGCCCATGCCGGATACGGAACCGTCGAGGTAGTCCACGTGGTCGATGATTGCCTGGATGGTGTTGGAGAAGGCGAGCTGCTGGTTGTTGTGACCGTGGAAGCCGAACTTCTTGTTCTTCACGATGCTCCTGTAGCGCGTGATTTCCTTGTCGATGTCTTCCTGGTAGAAGGCACCGAAGCTATCGACGAGGTACAGGATGTCTGCCTTGCATTCTTCGTTCACCTGGTGGAGCGCTTCGTCAAGTTCCGGACCGCGGTCGCGGCTCACGGCCATAATGTTGAGAGTTGTCTCGTAGCCCATGTCGTGGAAGGCGTTCACCATGCTGATGCCTTTGTCGATGTTTTTGACGTAGCTTGCCACACGGAACATCTGGTAGGGGCTTTCGGAAGCTGGCTTCACGGCGTCCATGTTCACGCGGCCCACGTCGGCCATCACGGCCATCTTCATCTTGGAATCGATGCCGTCCTTCACTTTCCAAAGGAGGTCGTCGTCGCAGAACTTCCACGGACCGTATTCCTTGGGGTCAAAAAGTTCGGGGCTGTTCTTGTAGCCCATTTCCATGTAGTCGATGCCGGCCGCGGTGAGGAGGGTGTAAAGGCGGCGGACGAACTCGAGGGAGAAGTCGTGCTTGTTGACGAGACCGCCGTCGCGGATGGTGCAGTCCAGGACCTTGATGCTTTCGTAGTACATGGTTTTAAACCTCTGTTTGAAATTGTTGCCTGCCAAATGTAGGTCATTGAGGCACTTTGTGCAACGGATTTTTTCTAATGGAGAGAAAAATAGGTTGTTTTTACGCAAAATATGCGTTAAATATGAAAAACTAGCCTAAATTTGTCAAAATTTTGGGTTGGTTGTTGCCCTCGGTTTTGGGCAACCTGTCCCCGAACGGTCCAGGGAACGGACAGGTCGTAGGGGAGAGCGGGCGGAACTGAATGCCAAATCCGATGAACTTCCGACAAATCTACGCAAAATTTGCGTTAATTAAAATAATGGGAAAAAGAATTTTTTTTGACGAGAGTCACGGGATTTCAATTTTTTGATCGCATAGTTTATTTAAAAACTAGATTTAAAACACTATGACCCATTACTCTCTTTTGACCATTCCCGCGGCCCTTGCCTTTACTTCTATGGCAACGGCGGCCAGCTTCTATTACAACAATGTTGGATACGATACCGGTAAACCGGTGACGATTATCGTCGAAAGCACCGACGACTTGGCTGGCACACAATTTACCATATCCAACGGCTCCACCGGGACGTTTTATCAAGGCTCCGACCCGGACAAATGGCTTTCTGGTCGTTCCAAATCAGGCAAGTATTACGTGGCCAATTTAGGATCCAACCTCCCCGCGGGCACCTACAGCATTTCTTTTAACGGAAACAAATCCCCGGAGATCACCGTCGCCGAGAATGCTCTCGCCGAAAAGACCTTGAAAATGGTCATGGACTATTTCTACAAGGACCGTGCAAGCAATTCCACAATTATGGGTTGGGATAGCAAGGTTTCCGTTTACGGATCTTCTGGCGTCACACGCGATGTGCGCGGTGGTTGGTACGACGCCAGCGGTGATGTGAGCAAGTACCTAAGCCATCTTTCTTATGCGAATTACCTGAACCCGCAGCAGATTCCCTTGACGGTGTGGGCGCTCGCCTTTGCTGCCAATCGCATCCCTAAAATGTTGAGTAACCACAAGGGTTCCGCGACAGCCGCCGAAGAAGCCCTCTACGGTGCAGACTTCCTTTTGCGCATGCTCGATGACCAGGGGTTCTTCTACATGACGGTCTTTGACAACTGGGGCATGGGGAGCCGCTATCTTTGCGCGTTCAGCACCGGCGACGGCATAAAGAGTGCGGATTACCAGACAGCCTTCCGCGAAGGCGGTGGCATGGCAATAGCCGCTCTCGCCAGAGCCTCTACCCTCGGCGCCACCGGCGAATTTACTAGCATCCAGTATTTGGAAGGTGCCAAGAAGGCGTATGCCCATCTTTCCGAAAAGCAGAGCATTGGCGGATCTTGCGCCTATTGCGACGACGGCAAAGAAAACATCATCGACGACTACACGGCACTTTTGGCGGCGACGGAACTTTATGCAGCGACAGGGGAAAACACATACTTGCTCGATGCTGATAAACGCGCTAAAAGCCTTGTTGGACGCTTGAGTAAAGACGGATACTTCTGGAGCGACGATGCCAAGACGCGCCCCTTCTGGCACGCCAGTGACGCGGGGCTTCCGCTGATTGCGCTTATCCGCTATGCCGAAGTTGGAATAGAAGCTTGTGTCGGAGGTAGCTGCAATGGCACTCATGTGAACGATGCCATTGAACAACACTTCAAGTGGCTTATCTCTGTCACGAACAATGGAGAAAACCCCTTCGGTTACGCCCGCCAAACCTACAAGACCGGTGGAAGCATCAAGGACGGTTTCTTTATCCCCCACGACAACGAGAGCAACTACTGGTGGCAGGGCGAAGACGCCCGTATCGCAAGTCTTGCGGCTGCGGCAACGTACGCATCCCGTGCTCTTGGCTTAAAAGATTATGAAGGTGCCGACAAGTATGCGACCGACCAGCTGGACTGGATTTTAGGAAAGAACCCCTATGGCGTCTGCATGATGAACGGTTTCCCGGGAACAAAAGTCCCCGCAGAATATGACGGCCAGTCCAATTACGACGCCACGTTGCCTGGCGGCATTGCAAACGGCATTACCGGCAGGAACAAGGATGGTTCGGGTATCGCTTGGGACGATGACGGCGTTACTGCGGTGGGATTCCCTTACGACGAGCCTTGGAACAACTGGCGCTGGATTGAGCAGTGGATTCCCCATAGCACTTGGTACCTGATGGCCCTTGCCACTCGCTATGACGAAAAAATCGTCAAACTCGACTCTGGAACCCCCATTCCCGAAAAGAAAATTTCTGTTGCCAAGGGCTTTGACGTGAAACTGCTGGGCCGCACGCTCTCGGTCAATGTGCCTGGTGCACGCACCGGCGCAAGCATCGGGCTTTACACGCTGAATGGATCAAGGGTCGCCGTGAGCCCGTTGAACGCAGGCCGGGCGACGCTCAATCTGGATTACATCCAGAGCGGAATCTATATGGTCAAGGTCGAAGGTCTTGGCGCGCAAAAAGTGATTGTTCACTAGACGAGTTTTTGAGGCGTTTTGTTCCAAAACGCCTTTTTTTTATTTCTTTGCGACTTTTTGGCGCTTGTTCGTCACTAAGAAAAAGAAAAAAAACATTCTTTTGCTGAATTTTAGGTTATTTTAGTCTCTAAGGGGTTGGAGTTGGGGTATTTGTATGAATTGTTTGAAAACTACACTGGGGTTGGTGGCAGTTGCCGTAGGCATGCTGGCGCTTGAATCCTTTGCGAGGCCCGCCTTCCCGGGATTAATTGAATCTAAACAGCCGGATGGTTCCGTAATACGGATCCGCCATGTGGGCAATGAGTATGCCCATTTTACGGTCACCGAGGACTCGTTGCTTATCGCCCGTGACTCTGCGGGCTATTGGAGCTACGCCGACGAAACGGGTAAGCCTACGAAGGTGCGTGCCCATGCCAAGGATAAGCGCCAAAAGCTCGAGACCGATTTTTTGACTGGCCGTGATTCCAAAAAGATTTTGGAACGCCACAAGGCTTTAAAAAAGCCCCGTCCCGCCTCTTCGAGTTCCAGGTCGGTTTTAATGCGCCCGGGGGACGAGAGTTCGTCTAGCGCCGCGGGGGTCTATGCCGCCGTTGCCCAACCCAAGTATACCAGGTCCCTGACGACCGGCGATATCCACGGCCTTGTGGTTATGGTGGAATTCTCGGACGTTCATTTTATGAACGAGAATTCGCAAGATCTGTATGACCGCTTTATGAACGAGCAAGGTTTTTCGGACTATGCCAACGTGGGTAGCGTGAGGGATTACTTTATCCAGAATTCCGACAGCGTTTTTAGGCCGTCATTCGATGTGGTGGGACCGGTACGCGTCAGCGGTACGCGCGACTATTACGGCAACATGGCGACGGAAGCGGACATGTCTGTGGGGGCGAGGGCCGCTTTGGACGAGGCGTTGAATACGGTCATTGGCTGGGGCACGATCGATTTTTCGAAGTACGACAATGACGGCGATGGCAATGTAGACTTTGTGTACATGATTTATGCGGGCGTCGGGGCGGCGGACTCCGATGTGAAATCTGCGATTTGGCCGCATGCCTCTTATTTGCGAAAAAAGGTGGCAACGGGCATGTACGTGTACAAATATGCCTGCTCCAACGAAATCAGCGGAACGGCTTTCGCGTACAACAACTCCACGAAGTCCATTGATGGAATCGGCGCCTTTACGCACGAGTTCAGCCACGTGCTTGGGCTGATGGATACCTACGACATTTATTACAGCGACGCCAACTACTTTACCCCCGGCACCTGGGACTTGATGGACGCAGGGACCTATAATTGCCCGACCAACCGTTATTACGTGTACAGTTGTTCGCCTCCGTACTTGAATGCCTTTGAGCGATACTCTTTGGGTTGGCAGGTCCCGCGAACATTGTCGGAATCGGACGAGGAGCAGGAACTGTTCGATGTTACCCAGAACGACGGCCTAGTGCTTCCCAGTAAAAATCCGAATGAGTATTACTTTTTGGATTACCGCATGCAAAAGGGCTTTGATGCCGGACTCCCGATGCACGGGATGCTCGTTTGGCACATTACTTACGACAAGACGGCGTGGAGCAAGAACGAGTTGAACGTGTCGGACCTCCAGCGTGTGGACTTGATCGAGGCCGATGGCAAGGGAAACCAGCCGTCGCGCTGGGGCTATAAGCAAGGAACGTACGAGGGGGATCCGTTCCCCGGTAACGAAAGAAAGACTTCTATCAATAACTTTGCCTTGTGGAGCGGAGATAGCCTTGGCGTGAGTTTGTCTGAAATCACCGAGACCGACTCGTCGGTAAAGTTCAAGATCGCCTACAGCAGCGGCAGTCTTGTGTTCCTGAGTTCCTCGAGCGAAGCCATGAGCTCGTCCAGCGAAGTGCTTTACAGCTCCAATTCGGTCGTGGAGAGTTCCAGCTCGGTTGGACTCGAGTCCAGTTCCAGTGCCGAGGAACCTTCGACTTCTAGTAGCGAATCGTTTGATCTTGTACGCAAGAACATTTACGGGGAGCCGGAACTCAACGTGCTTTCGCGCGAGCGCTTCTACGATTTGAAGGGCCGCCGTGTTTCTGCGCCCAAGAATCACTAGGGTATGTAACCCGCGTGTAAAAAACACGTTTTTTACACGTTAATTCGTTGGGGGCTGCTCTCAATAAAGTGCGTTGATATATTTTCATCTTGAGGTAATGGAAATGAATCGACACATTATAGTTGGTTTTATTTGTTTGGTTTTTTGTGCGGGGGCGTTTGCCCGCCCCGCAAATCCCTTCTTGATTCTAAAACAGCAGCCGGATGGCAGCGTAGTCTCGGTCTTTGAACACGGGGACGAAAACTACCATTATGAGACGACTTCCGATGGTTACCTGGTTTTGAAGGACGAGGACGGTTTTAGGAAGTTTGCCGACGAGAATGCGGAACCTTCGGAATTTAAGGCGGAGAATGTGGATGCCCGTTCCGTAAAGGCGACGGCGTTCTTGAAATCCAAGAATCTTTACAAGATGCTCGCTAGGCATCGCGAAAAGCATCCAGATGCTTACCCCGACCAGCAAAAGCGCCTTATGGAAGGGTTCAGGTTGAACCACAAGGTGCCTGCGCAGGAGTCTTCGGTGCCCGTGATGTACCGCCCCGAACCGTTCACCTTTACCAAGGGGGAAGTCCGATTCCCCGTTTTTTTGGTGACCTCGAACGACGGCACCGATGAGCGCACCTTCTCGGATGCCGAGGTCGCTGCTTACAACGACCAGTGCAACAAGGAAGGCTATTCCGAGGACTCCCATTACGGCAGCATTCGTGACTACTTCAAGGTATCGTCGAATAATATCTTTAGGCCGACGTTCGACATGGTCCCCGTGAAGGTTAATGTCAATATGGCATCGGCGGGCTCCGATGAGGGTTCTTTTGTGAAGGCGGTTGTCAAGGCGGGCGCTGCCGCCATAGGCGACGCCAACCTCAACAAATACGACGCCGATGGCGACAAGGTGATAGACGGTTTTGGCATTGTGATGGCCGGGCCCGAAAAAAATACGGGTATGTGGGGGCACATGTACTGGTACTCGGTCTATGACAGGTATACCAAGTACAACGGCTACCAGTTCGAACGGTATTTTTTGATTGCGCAGCTGGCGGACGAGGGCGCGAACAATGGCATTGGCGTCATGACCCATGAATTTAGCCACGTGCTTGGGCTGCCCGATTTTTATTCGAGCTACGAGAATGAATGGGTCCCTGGGCCAACGCCGTACGATGTAATGACCCAGGGTATGTACAACGGTTATAGTTACAGTACGAGGGGACAGGGGCGTCAGCCTCCCAAGTACAGCGCCTTTGAGAGGGAATCCATGGGTTGGATGAAAATCGAGGAGCTTAAGGAATCGGACGACGTTTATGTTTTGCCGAACATCGATGCGAACAAGGCGTACTCCATTACCAACCCCTCGAATCAGGATGAATTCTATGTGATCGAGTATCGCCCCGGCATTGGCTGGGACTCCAAAATCTCGGGCACCGACTTTGACAACAAAAGCGCCGAGACCGGCGTGTACGTTTGGTATGTCAATTACACCAGTGATGCCTGGGACTACTTCCCCAACAAGGGCGATGCTCGGCGTTACACGCTTGCGGCGACGCTCGTTGGCAGCGGAAGCAATTCGGGTACAAAGCAGTTCAGCGCCTCGAATCCGCCGCGCAGGACCATGGCCACCTTCTCGAGCCGCTACAACGTGTACAACATGCTAAAGTCCGGCAATGACCGGGTTTGCTTCTCCACAAAGCAGTCGGTGGGCGTGAACAGCTGCCCGGAACTGGCGAGCAGCAGTAGCGTTGCCCCAGTGAGCAGTAGCAGTGCAAGTGTCGTGAGCTCCAGCAGCTGGGCGGTGGCAAGTTCCAGCAGTACTAGTGTGTGGAGAAGTTCCAGTAGTGTGCAGCCGGTGAGCAGCGTGGCCGAACTTTCGAGCAGTTCCCGCATGGTCTGGTGGCCGATTTCCTCCAGCAGTTCCTCGATGGAGGGGGGCTCCTCGACGACCGCGATTTTGGAAGTCTCGCTGAATGCGGCGTGTTCGCTGGACCTCGATGGGCGTGTGCTCAATGTGCGAGCCCCGAGCGCTGGGGCAAAGATGCTTCGCGTGTTCGACTTGCAAGGCAACGAATTGACCCGTTACGGCTTTGACGGGGCGGAAGGACGGTTCGACCTTTCGGGCCTGGGCAGTGGCGCCCGCGTGGTGCGCGTGACCGTCGGCAGGGTGCTACTTAAAGTCCAGCGCATTGTTCTGAAGTAGTTTTTTTAGAAGTGCTAAAAGGCCTCCGTGTGGAGGCCTTTTGCTTTTTGGTTTTTAGGGAATTACTTTTTACCGCCCACTTGGAACAGGGCGAATTGCATTTGGAACACCTTGTCGGCGCCCTCGTCCTCTTCGGCGATGAGGGCGATTTCTTTGCGGAAAGCGTTGATGCGTTCCACGATGCGCTCGTAGCCTTCTTGGCTAATGCCGAGGGTGAGCCCCGAAATGTGGCGCTTGCCAGGAGGGTCGCGGTCGATGGCGTCGGCGGCGAGCTTTAGGCAATGCTGGTGGAAGCCGCGCAGGGCGAGTTTTGAGGTGCGGTCGCCGGTGGTGATGGCGCTCTCGGTGAGCATGTACTTGCCGCTGGCGTCCTTTTTGATCAGCTGGCATTCCTCAAGCAGTCGCACGGATTGCTTGGCCTCTTCGGTGGTGACCTTCGGGTGCACCTGCTTGGCGAGGGCGTCGTAGTCGCCGTCAAAGCCGTACATGCCGATGAGGCTCCTGATGGTGAGGTGGCGCCAGTGCGAATAGACCATGTACTGACAATGCCCCAGCAAGTGCTGCTTCTCGGCGAAGCGGACGACCTTGAGGACTGCCTGCATTTCTTCAAAGGCGGCGTTGCGGTCTTCCATGGTCTCGGCCTGGTTGAACCTGACCAGCGCCATAAAGAATTCCGTTTCGTGCTTGCTCAGCTTGAGCCCGCTTGCCACCTTGGGAATGCTTTGGTCCGAAAGGTTCTTTTCGCCGTTCATCACGCGACTAATGAAGTCCTTGGCCTTGAAACCGATTTTGTCGGAGAATACGCGCAACGAAAAAGCCGGATTGGCGGCCTTTTTTTGGGCATAGTAGTCCTTGAGAAATTCCCGGTAGTCCAGGTACTCAAAGACTTTTTTTTGCGTCGGTTTCTCGCTCATACCTTTAAATTTAGGTAAAGCCAAAATAAAAGCGGTGCAGTGCCCTGTGTTTTGTGTTGTCCATGAACAACGGTAAAATAGGGTTGAACAAGAAAATAGTGGCGAAAAGGGCTCTTTGAGGCTAGATTTTTAGCAAATCAGACGAATAATGGCAATTTTGCCCCGTTGTCTGTAAAAAGGTGGATTTATGAAGTTAAGTGATATGGGTAAATGGGTGGCCGGCGCGTCTTTGGTGTGCGCGTTCGGTATAGGCAATGCGGCTGTGTCGCCATCGGAAGTGGTTTCGCTCCCTACGGATGCAAGCTATGGTGGCGGGGATAAGGTTGGTTCGCAGCTCATTGCCGCCACCTATAATGCGGGAAAAGGCCCCGGCGTTTGGATTGTGGCCGATGGCGGCTATCGCCTTTACGTGAATGGCGAGCTGTTGGCGGAGGACAACCAGGCGGGCCGGGTGCGCTTTGTCCCGTTCACCTTTCTCCCGGGAGAGAACGCTGTTTCTGTTGTTGGAGTGAATGGAAACGGCGCTCCCGGTGTCTTGGTGCAAATCGATGACTTGGACAAGTCGTATTACAGCGGTTCCGGCTGGAAGTCGAAA
Organism: Fibrobacter sp. UWP2; assembly: GCF_900141705.1. Taxonomy (NCBI): domain Bacteria; kingdom Pseudomonadati; phylum Fibrobacterota; class Fibrobacteria; order Fibrobacterales; family Fibrobacteraceae; genus Fibrobacter; species Fibrobacter sp. UWP2. The sequence goes on along the minus strand of NZ_FQYM01000012.1, from coordinate 16,602 downwards.
CCGGTGGTTTCGAACGCCTCGTGGAAAAACAAAGGCCGCGATTTGAGCCAATGGGGAGGCGCGACGACGCTGAACTATGCAAATACGGCCATGCCGAGTGGTGGCAGCCTGAACGGCTTTGCAAGCGGGACGGAGTCCAAGTGGATTTGGACCGCGAGCGAAGAGGATCCGGTCGCTGTACTGCTTTTCACCTTTTATGTGAAGGCCGAGGGCTTTGGCGCTTCTACGACTGGCGGCGATGCAGGAAACATCGTCATCGCGAGCGATTCGGCGAGCATCCGCAAGTACCTGCAGAGTAACGATGCGGTGACAATCCTTGTGCCCGAAGGTACTTACGACTTCAGGCAGATGCGCAACGCCGTGACCGAGGCGAACAAGCAAGGACGAACCTGGTGCCGCACGACCTGCAGCGAGACGAACCGTGTGACGGGCAAGACGAACAAGTTCTACCGCATCGCATTCGAGCAGAATAGTTGCGCAAGTCTCGGGGAATCCGGACTCGAAATCGTGAAGGAATCGGACAATCTGCAGGCGTGGAGCAACTGGATTACCACCAAACCCAACAAGAGCCTCGTGGGTATGGGCCGTGGTGCGAATCTGCGCGGTGCTTCTATCGTGGTGCGTAGTTATGAAGGGTCCGGAAACCACATCTATCGCAACCTCGCCATTTACGACGTAAACCCGCACTTGATCGAAGGTGGCGATGGCCTCGAGACAGTGGGCTCCGCATCGAACCATGTGAAGGGTTTCTGGGCTGACCACATCAGTTACAAGTGGATCAGTGACGGCATGGACATGGAATTCGTGGACGACGCGACCATTAGCTACCTGGATTTCGACGGTGCGAACGAATACAACTGCTGGGGAACCGACCCCTACATGGCGCTTGTCGAAGATGCCCACCTGACTTATGCGAACAACTACTGGCACAATACCTACGGCCGTGTGCCGAAGGTGACCGGCGAAAGCAACGGCTCGCAGGTTCATCTGTACAACCAGTACGTGGATTACAACCGCTTCTTTATTGCGGGTGCAAACGGCCACAGCGCAAATGCGAAGGCCTACGTGCGCTACGAGAACAGCTACATTGACAACGGCCAGGGCTATTTGGCCGAATGGGGCGACAACGGCTATGTGTACTTTAGCGGAGTCACGTTCGGGAGCGGCACCAAGCAGCAGCATCGCTACAACGGTACGGTGACGCAGGGCGTTCCGAATGCGGCGACGTTCAACCCGAGTTACAGTTTCGAGAAGCGCACGGTGGCGAACCTCCCGAAGGAAATCCCGAGCCTCGTGGGCGTGGGTGGCCGTTACGGCAAGATGCCCGAATACAACCAGGCTTTCGGACAGAGCAACAAGGCGGCGACGGTCGCCATGACGACCCCTGCCGCGGGCAAGACTTTTGAAGCGGGCGAGATAGTGACGCTGACTGCAAACGCAAGCGATGCCGATGGCAGTGTTAAGAAGGTCGATTTTTATGTGGGCAATACCTTGGTGGGTTCCTCGACGGCAGCCCCGTATACGGTGAATGTGCCGGATTTGCCCGCCGGGACATACTCCGCCGTGGCGGTCGTGACCGACAACTCGGAACTCACATGGATGAGCGGCTTCGTGACGTTCGGCGTGCGCGCTTCCGAGGTCCTTTCGAGCAGTAGCAGCGTTGCGATGTCGAGTAGCAGCGAAGAAAGCAGCAGCGGCACCGGGGATCCGCAGGCTATACTGACAATGAACCGCTCGACCGAGGTGGAGGCGGGATTCTTCCGTATATTCGATATGCAGGGACGCGCGCTTTATGCGGGCACGGCAAAGCCTATAAACATGCCCGCCTCGCGAGTCATTGTCGTGGAATACACAAAGATTGGCGGCAAGGTGCTCCGCAAGTACATGGCGAAGTAGGCCGTGTCCGTTGGGTGGGGCAAATGGTTATTTCTTTTGCCCGTCTTCGGGGTCGAGCGTGGGGATGACCTTGTCGTCTTGGCAAAGGTCCTCTTCACGGATCTTGAACGTGAAGTCGACCAGGTTGTTCTCGAACATTTTTTGGTAGGGCTTTTTAGCCTGCACGCTTTGCAGGGCGCAGGTGCAGTAGTTGATTCGCTGCACCAGTTTTTTTTCGTTGCTCGGGGTTCCCTTGGCAAAAATGCACTCGTGCATGATGGCGTATTCCATAGGGCGGTCGTAACGGCCCTTGCACTTGTTCTTGAGGTCGGGCTGTGCTGCGATTTTTTCGATGACGCCCTCGGTAGGGACGTCGTTCATTACGCTGCAGGTGATAAAACCGCCAATAAAGAACAGAAGGCAGACTCCACCCTTGATGAGTAAGCGCTTGCCGCGGCCAATCTTGTTGTATTGGCGTTCGACGGCGGCGAACGTTTGGGTTGCATGGAGCCTTACGTCATCAAAATCGTTGTTTGCCATTATGCCTCCACCAGTGTCCAGATATCGGGCAGGGTTCGGTAGTCGTCGGCATAGTCCAGGCCATAGCCGACCACGAATTGGTTCTCTATGTTAAAACCTACAAAATTGGCGTGCATGTCGACTTCGTGACGGGACTCTTTGTTCAAAAGAACGCACGTTTTGAACTCCTTGGCGCCCAAATCGGCCAATTTTTTTGTGAGTTCGAACATGGTGCGGCCCGAGTCGAGGATGTCGTCGATAAGGAGCACTTTTTTGCCCCTGATGTCAATCTTGTCGAGCCCGGAGACTTTCAATGTGCCGCTGGATTCTGTGGAGGCTCCATAGCTTGCTGCCCTGATGAAGGCTACGCGCATCTTGGGCGTGGCAATGCGACGGCAAAGGTCCGCGGTAAAGGTGAAAGCACCGGTAAGGACCGAAACGACGCAGTCAAAATCATACGGTTTGATTTCGGCCGCGAGAGTCTCGAGGCGTTCGTCGATTTGCTTGGCAGAAAGGAGCGGGACCTCGGACAACTTATACATTCTCGACCTCAAAGTTGAGCCAGCTGAACATCGGCTTCAGGGCGGCAAACTTGCCTGTCGGGGACTTCTTGAATTCCCTGTAGAAGCCGAACACCTTGTTTTCGAGGGTCGTCTTGTCGATGTACAGTTGCAGCCAATCGGCGACGGTGATGAGGTCGGTAATGTATTTGACGGTAGATTCGTCGAGGTTCTTGGCGACGGTCTCGATGAGTGTCGAGAGCTTGCGGAAGAACATGCGGCCCGTGCCGCCAAAGCTCGGCTTGGTGTCGAGAGCGTTGGCTTCGTCGACAAGGTCCTTGATCTCTTTGACGAGGGCGTCGCTGGGCTCCTCGAGCAGCTTGAGCGCGGCATAGTGGATGCGGGCGTTCAGTTCGAGCGAGAGGATCTTGCGCATGGTATCGGGCAGCGTGTGGTCGGGGTCGGCCAGACTGTCGATGGAAATGCCGTGATTCAAGGCGAAATTCGAGAACGATTCCGTGAGATTGGTCAGGTGCTTTTGCGTGGAGAGCGTGTTGATGCGCTTGAGCGAATCGCTCATGAGGTCGCGCATGCGGACCACGTAGGCGGTGGGGAACAGGCGTTTGAGTTCTTCGGTGCCCATGTTCGGGTTCTCGACGAACTTGAGGCCGTTCTGCTCGATTTCTCCCATGGCGGCGACAATGTTGATGCGGCCGAGGGCATCGGTAATCACCAGGTTCGTGGTGACGCGCTTTTCGCCAATGAGGGAGTCCTCGTAGGAGGTGCGCACCAGGGTTTGACGGCGACGGCTCGAAATCTTGGTCGCGGTAATGCGGGAATCCTTGTCGAGGTAGCCGTCTTCCAATTCCAGGTGGAATATGGCGGCGCGTTCCGCCATCTCTTTGATGATCACAGGCACGTCGTCTTCGGCGTAGCGGGTGAATACCTCGGCGCCGTTCCACTTGTGTTCATTGCTGGTGGCGCGGGCGAGGATGCTCAGGATTTCGCTCTTGATGTTGTGGCCAAGCGGCAGGAACGGTTCCAGGAGTTCCATGGCACGCAGGGCGTAACGCATGTTCTGCACGGGCTCCAGACCCTCGATGTCGTTGAAGAACCAACCGCAGCTGGTGAAACTGAAAAGGCAGAACTTTTGGATGTCGAGCAGGCGGATTGCCTTGGCGCGGTCGTCGGTGTTCTCGGGATGGAGAAGGATCTTTTGGAGGAACTGGTCCACACGGGATTGGTCCTCGGGGGCGACCAAGGTCTCGACGTAAGCGTTGCGGGCGTCCCACGGGTTCATTGCCGAGATTCTTTCGAACTCGCGGACATAAACGTCGTCGGCGAGTTTTTTGAGGTGGTTGAAGGCGTCGCGCAGAGGTCCGCGCCATTTTTGGTTCCAGTCCGGACCACCGCCTGTTGAGCAACCGCAGTCCCTGTACCAGCGTCCTACACCGTGGGCGCAGCTCCAGGCGCAGCCTTCGCCGTGGAAATTCTTGAGGAGCACTTCGTGTTGCGGCGGGAATTTTTCGAGGAACCAACCATAGTTGACGGGGACCATGTTGTTCTCGGGGGCGTAACGGTTGTAGAGCCAGGCGGCGCACATGTCGCCAAATGGTTCGTGGTGTCCGTACGACTCGCCGTCAGTCCCGATGCTCACGAGTTGAGCTTCTTCGCGGTTTGCGTCCCAGGCGTCGGTGATGCGGCGCCCAAAAACGCCGGCGTCACGGAGCAGATGCTCGAAACCGACCGCCGAAGAGAGCCACGGGTTGTAAAAAAACACGTCCAGGTAGCCGTCACAAACAAGGTTACCTTCCTTGTCGCGCGGGTAAATGCGGTAGGGGCGAGTGGTGTCGATGTCGGTGTTGCTGCACCCGGTCCATTCTTCGTCGCCAAACTTGCGGAAACTGTCTGCCTGCGTGGGGGAGAGGATGGTGAATTTAATACCCGCCTTGATGAGTTCCACGACCGTCTCGAAGTTGATGGCCGTCTCGGCGAGCCACATGGCCTCGGGCATGCGGCCAAAGTGGAACTTGAAATCTTCGATGCCCCAGCGGATTTGTGTGCGTTTGTCTTGCGTGCTGGCGAGGGGCATGATGATGTGGTTGTAAACTTGAGCGATGGCGTTGCCGTGCCCGTTCAGGCGTTCGGCGCTGCGTTTGTCGGCCTCTTGAATGCGCTTGTAGGTGTCGGGCGTGTTGGTACGGATCCAACCCATGAGCGTCGGGCCCATGTTGAAACTCATGTAGTCGTAGTTGTTGACGATGTCGACAATTTTACCGTGCGGCGAAAGGATTCGGCTGGCGGAATTGGGGCTGTAGCACTCGCTGGCGATACGGTCGTTCCAGTCGTGGAAGGGGCGTGCGCTGGGCTGGTTCTCGATGACGCCAGTCCAGGGATTTTCACGCGGTGGCTGGTAGAAGTGACCGTGGATGGTAAAGTAAAGAGGGTGTTTTTCGCTCATATAAGAGCAATATAGAAATTAGCGAAAAAGGGGTGCCCCGCTATTTGACGCGGAGCATTTCTATACGAGACTCTGCGCCCGCCTTGGCGCGGATTACGTAACTTCCCTTGGCAAGGCTTTCCAGGCTGTAGCTGTAGGTTCCCTTGGGGAGAATCCCCCGGTTCAGCTGCACCACAAAGTGGCCCAGCATGTCGTAAACAGCGATGTTCACGTTGCCAGTGGGGACCGTGACGGAGAGGGTCGTCCCATTTGCCGAGAGCGTGAACGGACCGGCGTCGCGCACCGCCCTGGCGCGGTTCTTGTATGCCGTGGTGATCGAGCCCCAGTCCGGCAAGTCCTCAATGGCTACGATGCGCTCGTCTTCCATGTTGCGTTTCCACATGTCCTTGGGAGTCTTGTCGAGGAATTGTCCATTCCAGGTCTGGCTCCAGGTCATCCAGTAGCTCCAATAGCTCTTGTCTTCGGCGATGCTGTCGATGTCGGGAATGGCGCCGTTCTCGGTGAGGGCGATGAGCTTGCTTGTTCCCACGTCGCTTGCAATCTTGTTGAAGTAGTTGGCGGCGGAATTGTGGTCCAAGAGCGGGTCGTAAATATCGACACCCACCACGTCCACGTAGTCGTCACCCGGGTACCAGGCGGCGTTCAGGGCGTTGTAATCGTAACCGAATGCGGGGTCGGTGTTGATGTTCCAAACCCAAATGAGGTTCTTGAGCCCGTTGGTTTTGACCATGCGGTCGTACACAATTCTGTAAAGTTGTACGTAACACTCGGCACTCGCGACTCCCCACCAGAACCAGCCGCCACTCGCCTCGTGGAGCGGACGCCACAGCACCGGCACGTTTTGGTCTTGTAGTACCTGGAAGAGGGCGGATACCTTGTCGATGTCGCCAACAATATCCTTGTATACCTTGGAACCCGTGTCCACGTCTTTGCAGGTGGAATCCTTGAATGCCTTGCGGTAGTCAAAGCAGGTGTTGTTCTCGGCAGTGCCGCGCACGCCCTCGGTGCAGCCCGCATTGCGGAAGCCGTTGTTCTGCGTGTAGAATACGGTGTCTTCGCCCACTTTCCAGTGCCAGGTGAAAGTGGGGATGCCGTGCATGTCCCAGAGTTCCTTGGCCATGAGCAGGTTGTTCTCGGAATAGCCCTTGAACCAGCCTTCGTCGCTGTGGCCGCCTGCCGCAAAGAGCATGTCGAAGCCGCCAATGGCGGGGTAGTGGCCGCTATACTCGTAGAAGGTCTTGATGTCGGTTTGTCCTTTCCAGGAGACTTCTTCGTCGCTGTACTTGCAGGAGTCTTGCGGCGTGCAGCCTCCCGGCGGGATCAGCTTCATGTTGGCGTAATCGTAGTTGAAGTTCTGGTCGCTGATCATCATGCCGCTCAAGGTCTTTTTGCCAAAGTTCTGGACCAGGAAGGAGTAGACTTTTTGAGCCTCGGGCGTTGCTCCCGGCGTCACGGGGGTGGCGCTGATTTTGAACTCTAAATCGGGGTGCTTTTCGATGGAGAGGTAGTCGACGCCGATGGCGCCGTTCCCGACCGTCACGGTGTTCTTGCCCGCCTTCATTTTGGCGATGGTCGCGACCACGTAGTTGGAGTCGCAGTTGCGCGGGTTGGTGAGGGCGGAGCCGACCTCCACGTTGTTCACGAGAATCTTGGAAGTGGTCCAGTCATACTGCTTGATGCGCACGGCGACCGCGATGTCGTAGAGGGCCGTCTCTTTGATGTCGATGCTGAACGTGAGCGGAGTCGATCCCGGGTTCACGTACTTGCCGCCGGAATAGCCGGTGCTGTCGACGACAGTCGCTGTCGAGGGCAGGCCTTCCATTTTTTCGGCTTCGTAGATGGTGGGTTCGGCGAACGCGGTTACGCCGAGTAAAGAGACCGCGATGGTGGCCTTTGCTATTTTATTCATTTTATCTCCCTAAAGTCCCTTGCGGGGCCCAAACACATTTGTTTTTGGCTGTTTTTTCCAGTCCTTCTAAAAATATATTCCATAAAATCAAAGTCAAGTGTTCGCGGACACGGGAACGTTTTTTTTACTTCAAAGAAAGCCGCAAAACGGGAGGGTTTTGCGGCTATGGAATGGAGTAAAAGAAACTCGAGATTAGCGGATCTTCACCGGTTGCGTGGCAGCGATTCCATTGCCCTTGACGCGTACGATGTACTGGCCCTTGGGCATGTCGGCAAGGCTGAAGGCGTGAGTGCCTGCGGCAAGATTTCCGTTAAAGAGGGTGGCCACGTGCTTGCCTGTCATGGCGAATACGTCGACAGCCACGTTGCCCGAGGTGGAGGTGGCAAGCATGATGCTGCCGCCCTGCACAGAGAACCTAGCGGAGCTAGCCTTGGCGGCAACGGTCCTGATGGCCGAGGGTTCCTGGATTTCCTCGACGAGGGCGATGGCTTTCACGAAGTCCTCACTCCCTTCGGAAACGCTGAAGAGGTCCTTCTTGGCGTCAAACGCCGAGACGATTTTTTCGTCGTCCGTCACCATGTTGTCGAAGGTGATGTTGCCCGTGAAGCCTTCGGCGCTCAAGACGAACACGACGGAGAAGAGGTTGTCCACGTCAATCGGGTGTTCGACGCCGTCATCGTCCTTGTAGGTCGTGATGTCGAACGTGCAGTTCTTGGAACCGCCGAATTCAATCCAGCAGCCGTCGCTCAAGGACTGTTCCCAGGTCCAGGCTTTGTCTTCCATGCCGTTTCTAACGAAGGCGAGGCCAATCCATGCGCCTTCCGCTGCGGTGCTGGAACCGTTCACCTGGATGTCGACGGAGATGGACTTGCTTGCGGAGAGGTCCGGGAGCTTCGTGAAGTTGATGAGGGCTCCGTCCGTGGTCAGGTTGGAATACGTGACCTGCATCTTGTAGTCTTTTGCGCCGTTTGCCTTGGAGGTGTCTGCCGCAAAGTTTGCGCCTTCGCTTGCCGTCTTGCAGGTCTGCGTGCCGCTATTTGCCACGGTGTAGTTATCCCAGCCGGGCATTTTATCGATGGTGAGGACCTTCTCGTTTTCCATGTTGGATTTCCAGACTTCGTTGGAGGTCTGGCCGGGCCATTTGCCGCCCCAGGTGCTGTACCACGGCATCCACCAGCTCCACATCGCCTGATCTTCTTCCATCTTGGTGATGTCGGGGATGGGACCGTTCTCGGAGAGGGCTAGCACCTTGCTCACGCCGAACTTTGCCTTGAAATCGTCAAAGGCGCCGGCGTTGCTGGAGTTGTCATTGTCGTTATTGTAGATGTCGATGGAGAGTACGTCGTAGTAGGTCTCACCCGGGTTCCAGTCAGTGAGGTTCGCAGTTTGCGGGTTGAATACCCACACCAGGTTCTTGACGCCGTTCTTGAACACCATGCGTTCGTAAACCAGGCGGTAGAGGGCGGCGAATTGCTTGCCCGAGTGCGTGCTCCACCAGAAACATGTGCCGCCGGCTTCGTGTAGCGGGCGGAAGATGGCGGCGACGCCGTCCTTTTGCAGGTCGAGGAAGTATTCGGAGATGTAGTCAATGTCGGCGATGATTCCCTTGTAGGCGGCAGAGAGCGTGTCCCACGAGGTGGTTCCCTTCACGAATGCTTCGGTAAAGTCGAACGTGGTGTATTCCTTTCCTTCGCCGGCGGCGTTCTGGTTCGCGTAGAAGGCGTCCACTTCGTCGAGGGGGTCCTTCCAGTGCCAGGTGAATGCCGGGATGCCGCCCTTCTTCCAGAGGTCCTTGGCAAGGGCGATTCCCTTGTCGGTGTATTCCTTGTTCCAGCTGCCGCTTGCGTTGGGGCCGGTGGCAAAGAGGAAGTCCAGGCCGACCAGGGCGGGCTTTTTGCCGCTACGGGTGTAGATATCGGCCACGTCGGGGTGCGTGTCGAACGCGGCGCCGGCGGTGTAGTTCGTCATGTCGCCGGTCATGATGCCCGAGATGACTTTCTTTTGGAAGTTGTTCACGAGGAAGTTGTAGAGTTTGACGGCGCTCTCGGTCGCGTTCGGTGTGACGGGCGCGTTGCAGATGTTGAAGGCGACGTTCTCGTATTCGGTAATCTCGATGTAGTCCACGTCAATCCATCCCCAGAAATTGGTGATAGCGATGGTATTGGCGCCCGCTTTGAGCGTGATGGCAGTCTTGTTGTCGGTGAAGGCGGTGGCGGTGGCGAACACCATGTCGCCCGACTGGGAACCGTTCACCACGATGTGGTTCGTCTTTTCGCTGCCGGCCTTGTAGCGCACGTTCAGCGTGTACTTGCCCGCGGTTTCGGCGGTCACGTTGAACGTAATATCGCCGGCCTTCATTTCGACGAACTTGCCGCCGGAGGCGTTCGCGTTGCTCGAGACGGTAGCCCCGTTTTCGAGGGTCGCGTCCTCGGCTTCGTACTGGGCTGCGAATGTTGCGGTTGTTGCGGCGAGGCCGAAGGCGACTAAAAACTTTTTAACATCCATGGATACACTCCTGTTTTTGACTGCTTTTAAAATATGTTTAAATACCCCTAAAAACGTCGTTTTTTTGAGACGGGGCGGGAAAAGTGTTGAAAGATTCTAAACGTAAAAAATATCGAAATTGGGCGAATTTTTGCGTTTTGTAAGCATTATTTAAGAAACTTGGCGCCGAATTCAAAGGAGGCCGTTTCGCCGGGGGCAAGAACGATGAGCCCTTTGTGGTGGTTCAGCACGTCGGGGGCGGCGGTCATGGGTTCGATGGCGATGCTCATGCGGTCGGGCGGTGTGTAAATCTGGATGGCGTTGTAGGCGTTTTTCCCGGGGCGTTGCCAAATGGTGAGGTTGCCGTGTTTACCGGAGAGCAAAACGTGTGCCGAGCCGTCGGATGCGTCTGTAGCCTTGTCGTCCAAGCAAAAGCAGTCGTTGATGAACTCGTCGGCAATGGCGCGTCCTTTTACAAAACGGGTGTCGGGGTGGGTTTTGCCCGTGGGTATGTCCGCCGGGTCGAGTTCCGAGAATTCGGAGGGTGGGAGTGTCATGGTGATTCCGTCGATTTTTTCGCCCATGGAGTAATACGGGTGCCAGCCCTCGGAATAGGGCATGGGTGCCTTGCCGATGTTCTTGACGCTGGACTGCACCGTATAGCTTTCGCCGGTGAAGGTCACGCGGTTCTCGGCGTGGAACGGGAAGGGGAATCCGCCAAAGTCGCCCGGCCAATCGCAGGTGAATACGGCGACGGCCTTGCTGGAATCGCTTTCAAAGCTTTGGAATTGCCAGGGCCTGTTTTGCAAAAAGCCGTGGAGGGCGTGCGGCGCCCAGCTTACGTTGTTTGTAAGCCGGTAGGTTTTGCCTTCCCAGGTGAACTTGGCGTAGGCGGTGCGTCCGGGCCATGGGCAGAGCCTGCAGCCGGCATTGGTGTCGGGGCCGATTTTGTAGACGTCGTCGCCTTCGCGGTAGCCAAACAGAAGGTCGAGCTTGGTGCTGCCCGCGGGCACGCGCCAGGCGTTGAGTCCAGCACCGTAGCCGGTAAAGACTTCGAATTCGCAACCGTCGTCACGGACTATGGCGTGGCACGTGATGTCGCTTATATTTTTTGCAATAATCTTGAATTTTGACATATGCCTGTAAATATAATTCTAAATTTGAGCCTATGGATTCCCAGACGATTGTCGCCCCCATGACCCCGGCCGGGGTTTCGGCCGTTGCCGCGCTCCGCGTGAGCGGTTCTCGCGTGCGCGATGTGGTGCGGGCTCTGTTTGGGGAACGCGCCGCCGCGGATTTGGAACCGCGCCGTGCCGCCCTGGGGACTGCCCGCAGCACCTTGAAAGAGGGCGATGCCGAGGAATGCCGCGGCGAAGTCATTGACCAGCTGCTTTACCTGTTTTTTGAAGGCCCGAATTCCTACACCGGCGAGGACGTGCTGGAACTGTACCCGCACGGGAACCCGCTGATTGTGCGCGAACTTATGCAGGCGATACGGCGGGTGCCGGGAGTGCGCTTGGCGGAACCCGGGGAATTCACGCGCCGCGCCTATTTGAACGGCAAGATGGACCTTTCGCAGGCGGAGTCTGTTGCCGACGTAATCCACAGCGCAAACCGAGCCGAGCTAAAAAACGCCCACCGTCTGCTGAGCGGCGCCCTCTCCAAAAAAGTGAAGCTCCTTACCGAACAAATTAAGGACATCTCGGCGCGTTTGGAATTGGACGTGGATTTTGCCGAAGAGGAGGCCGACCCCGATTATGCCGGCTGGGAAGGCAAGCTTGCCGCCATCCGCGGGAACGTGGAGAGCATTCTCAAGAGCTTCCGCAGCAAGGCCTCGGTCTCGAGAATCCCACTCGCGGTTTTGTACGGCGCCCCCAACGCAGGAAAGTCGAGCCTGGTGAACGCGCTTTTGGGCGAGGACCGCATTTTGGTGAGCAGCGTCCCGGGAACGACGCGCGACTTTGTGGAAGTGCGGCTCTTTTTGGCGGGTGGCGAAATTAGGCTGGTCGATACCGCTGGCATTGCCGCCACGGCGACCGACGCCCTGGATGCCTTGAGCATGCAAAAGAGCAGGGAGGTCCTAGAAGAAGCCGACCTCAAGATTTGCGTGGTGGACGGAAGCCTCCCTGCGGCCGATGCGGAGCAGGAGTTCAACCCCGACCTGGTTGTGTTGAGCAAGCAGGACCTGGTGGGTGGGTTGCCCAATGCCGAGGGCATATCCCTGGCCGCGCCATCCATAGCCGTTTCGGCAAAGACGGGCTACGGGCTCGAGGAGCTCTCTAAAGAGATGAACGCCCGCCTTTTCAAGTCAACCGAAAACACCGAGGACTTGTGGATTACAAGCGAACGCGAAAAGGCTTGCCTCGAGGAAGCTTTGAAGGGAATTGACCGCGCGCTGGACCTGATCCGTACAAGCCCGGCAGTGGAATTGTTAGCTTTTGAAATGCAGCTGGTGCGCCGCTCGCTCCAGAGCATTACGGGCGAAATTTCGTCCGAGGATATTTTACAGTCAATTTTTGCGGGGTTCTGCATTGGAAAGTAGTGCGTTAAGCGTTCTGGGTGTGTTTGTTGGGATCTTTGCGTTCGGTACCTACATGGTGCCGCTCAAAAAGTGGCCGCAGTATTCCTCCTGGGCGTTCCTTGCCGCCATGTCGGTAGGTGCGTTACTTTGTTCGCTCTCCATTGCCGCCGTTACCGGGCACTTTAGCCTCGCGCCGGTGGGGCTCCTTTGCGGTGCCATCTGGGTCATTGGCGGGGCGCTCTGCTTTTGGGCGGTGCAGGCCGAGGCCGACCTCGCGGGCACGGGGCTTCGCTCCATGTGCGTGAGCATTTTGCTCTCGTTCATTACCGGCGTGGTGCTCTTTCGCGAACCGACTCAGCTTTATTTTTCGATTCCGGCTATTGCCTGCATGCTGGGCGGCATCTACATTCAAACTCCCAAGCAGCAGTCCATTTTGAAGAACTGGCGCTCGCTGCTCTCGGGCGCGGTGTTCGGCACTTACTTGATTCCCTTCAAGTTCAGTGGACTTGCCGACATGGATTTTTTGATGCCGTTTGCGCTTGGCATTTGTGTCACGAGCCTCGTTCTGGTCGCGGTCATGACGCTCAAGCGCGGCAAGGGATTCGGTTTCCCCAAGGTCCCCACGCTCTTCGCCGTTTTGGCGGGTGTCCTTTGGATGTTCGGTACACTCGCCATTTTTTGGGCCATTGCCGAGGACGGATTTTTTGGCTACGCCATTGGCTACCCACTTTTGCAGTTGAACCTGGTGGTGAACCAGCTGTGGGGCGTGTTCGCGTTTGGCGAATATGCGACCCGCAGGGAACGCACGACGCTCGTGATGTCGACTGCCGTCATTTTGCTCGGGGCCGTGCTGTTGACGGTTTCAAGAGGCTAGAGCGTTTCGATTTTGGCCTCGAGTTCTTCGGCGGCCTTGGTGTTTTCGCTGTAGATGGCGTTGATTTTTTTGCAGCTCAGTTCCAGGAGCGTGCGCGCGGCTTGGTTGTCGCTTTGCTTGCGCAGCTTGCGGATGGCGTGGTCCACCCGCGAAACGTCGATTTGCTGCGGGTAGTCCTTCATAAAGTTATAGAAGAGCCCGATTTGCGTTTCGTATTCGCTGTCGGTTTCGCAGGCGAGCAAAAACGGGATGACGCGAATGTTCAAAAGTTTGGAGAGGTCGCCTACGAAGGTGTTGAGCGTGACTCCGTCGGGGAACAGTTCCTCGGTGTCTTTTTCGAGGGTGTCGGCGTCCACAAAATCGCTGGATTCCATTTGCGCGAGCATCTCGTTGAGGAGCGCCGCCTCCTGGACGCGCGCCTGTTCGCGGTACTTGGCCTGGTAAAAGATGGGGAGCGTCGTGAGGCAAAAGTGCGCCTGGTTTGCGCCGAGGAATTCGCCCACGTAGTAAATGTCGGCGTCCTGGTTTAAAATGTCGGCCTCGGATTCAAAGTTCCCGATTCGTGCCGGGATGGGGATGACTTCCATGTTGTTGAGCTCGTGCAGGCGTTCGCGCAGTGCTTCCACATCGAGGTTCTCGGGGATCTCCATGCCGTTCTCTTCCATGGTGGCGAGCATGTTGTTGAGTTTTTCGTCCATGGCGCTGTTGAGCATTTTGCGGCTTGGCGTTTGGGGCGCGGCTCTAAAGTCGCCCTCGAGAGCGAGCAACCCGTTCTTGATCAGGTCGTCAAAGGGCGTGCTGCTCCCGTCCATCTCCGGGGAGGGGAGGATCCTCGCGTACGCAATCATGCGGCCGCAAAGGTGAGTGTCGTTTCCTTTTTTCTGTTCTATTCCAAGCATGCGCATAATATAGTAAATGAGTGCGGAATACGTCATTCTGAGAGGCGAAGCCTCGAAGAATCCAGTCCCGCTATTCAAACCTGGGTCCTTCACTTTCCCTATCCCCTTGCAGGGGCTAGGGTTCATTTAGGATGACGAAGCTGGTTAGGTATTTTTTATCTTTGTAATATGGAACCGGTGACCTGGCAAAAGATTCTAGACCTGTGCAACAGTCTCTCGAACGTGACATACGAGAATCTCACGAAAATAATACGCCTCGATGCGACGGGGAGTGCCTCGGCGGCGCGCAACCTGGACGATAGCGACCAGAACGACATTGACACCTGGATGGGCGGCGGCACTTGCTTTAGCATGACGTGGCACCTGTACCAGAGCTTTGTGGACCTGGGCTTAAAGCCGCGGCTGGTGATGGGCCACAAGCGAAAAGAGAAGAACATCCACTGCGCTCTTGTCTTACCTCAAAGTCAGCCGAAGGCCGACGACCTCATACTCCATACCTCGTATCTCTTCGATCCGGGCTACCTGATTTTTGAACCGCTCCCACTCCCGCTCCCCAAGCCGTTTGGCGCGGGGGAATCCCTGTTCCCGCTGGTGCCCAACTGCGTGCGCCTGGTGCGGCCCGCCGAGGACGCCCTGGAACTTTGGACGGGCGGCACGCTGCATGCCGACGGTCGACTCTCGGCACCGATGAAGCTCCGCTTTGAGTACCCGCTTGCGGGAGTCTCCGTGGAGGAATTCAAGCTGCACTGGAGCGAGAGCTTTTACCGCGAGATGATGACTTACCCTGTGCTCAACCGCCTGGATCGCGAACACGGAATCCAGTATTACTACCAAAAGGGGAACCTCGTGACCCGCGATGCGAACGGTTCGCGCATGGAGAGGCTTGAGGAAGGCGTCCGTGTCGAGAAATTGAGCGAAATCTTTAAACTTTCACCCGATTTGATACAAAAAGCCCTCGCGATCCTCGCGAAGTGATTGCACGCTTTTGTATATTGTTCGCTGGAATTGGTTCATTAACCCCAAAACAAGGAATGAAGATGAAAAAACTGTTTGTGGCCTTCGCGGCAATCCTCTCTGCGGCGCTTGTCGCCTGCGGCCCCTCCAAGCTCGAAATCCAGGAAATGTCTGCCCAGTGCGACGTGATTATCGAAGTGCGCCAGGTGCTTGACGATTCCATTAGCCTCATGGTGGGGAACACCCTCTACCTGAACGCCAAGCAGACCGTTGGCGAAAGCATGTTCCCGCTCTCGGTGAGCACGCGCGACCCGCAAGAGATTGAACGCTTGACCGCGACCGACCTCGTGGAGGATGAAGCTGGCCTCTTGAAGTACCTGCGCTTTAGCTCTCCCGACATGGTGAACTTCGGCATCGTGATCGGCGAAACAGCCAAGAACGAGATTGGCTTTGACGAATCCAAGGTCGTAAACACCTTGAAGGACATCTTTGTGAAGGTGGACGGCGGTACCCTCGTGCTCTTCCACGAGAAGGGCGGCGAAATTACCGATGCCAAGAAGCTGTTCTAGTTTTTTTTGCTATTAAAAATGATCCCGTCACGTAATGTGGCGGGATTTTTGCTTTATTAAAGTTCCAGTATACAGCTGGCGAGGGTGCCGTCTTCGGGAGAAATGGTGACGCACACTTCGCCAAAGTCGTTTTCGCCCAGTGAGACGGTGCCGATAGAAATGCTGCACCTTGAGAATAGACTCCCGAGGCAGTCTATGTTTTTGTCTTCATGGGACAATTTCATTACAAAGTCGTAAGTCGAGGAACTGTATTCGCATGTAACGTTAAGCTTCGGTGTGAAATATTGAGTACTCCAGCTCCCGTGGATTTGGATGCAAGCTCCGCTGGGAACTTTAATGCGTTCAGTTGAAAAGGAATCATTGAAATCCAAAAGGTAGTCGGGGGTGTCGGAATCGGTCGCCGTGACAGCGGGGCACGAGACTTTTGCTATCCCGTACTCCTCGTTCGTTACAGTGACCGTCGGGGCCAAAATGTCGCCCTTGTTGGTAAAGGTTGCCGTTGCCGATTCACCGTTTCCGGCGACGCCCGCTCCTTCCCAGGTGTAGTTAATGATGTCTTTTGATGACTTGCAACCCGAAATCTGCCATTTTGCATTCCCTCCCGTTTTGATGTCAATGGACCGTTTTTCTGCTGTGCACTGGCAGTCGGTGATGGGATTGCTGGGTATAATTACTGAGCAACTGGTTGTGGCGGTTCCGCTTTTTTTTGTCGACACCGTGAGTGTGGCCGTTTTTTTGCCAGGAGTTGTGTAGGAAACATATGCGTCGGAAGAACTTGCTGTTTTGGGAGTCCCGTCGTCGAAAGTCCAGCTGAATGTCGCTGCGGCGATTTCGACGGCTGGAAGGTCGTATGACGAGAGCTTCCAGTGGACGTCGTCTTCCAGGTTGACTGTGGGTTCGGTCGGAGTGCAGGTGATGGAAAAGTCGTTGGTGGGCTCGCTTGGAAGATGCCCCAAAGTTAGTTGAAATTTCTGCAACCAAAAAGAAAAAGGTGGTCTCCAACTTGTAAATTTGGTTCAGCAAAAAAACACCAAGCA